>DASPOV010000049.1:0-5240 GCA_035625815.1 Methyloceanibacter sp. | reverse complement strand
ATGCCGAAGCAGTCAGACGGTCGTCCAAGCTACCTCGTTATCAATGCCGACGAATCCGAGCCCGGGACCTGCAAGGACCGGGACATTATGCGCCACGATCCGCATCTCCTGATCGAAGGCGCGCTGCTCGCTGGCTTCGCCATGCGGGCGCATGGCTCCTACATCTATATCCGCGGCGAGTTCATTCGCGAGCGCGAAGTGCTCCAGGCCGCCATCGACGAGGCGTATGACGCCAAGCTGATCGGCAAGAACAACATCAATGGCTGGGACTTCGAGCTTTATCTGCATCACGGGGCAGGGGCCTATATCTGCGGCGAGGAGACCGCGCTGCTCGAAAGCCTCGAAGGCAAGAAGGGGATGCCGCGCTTGAAGCCGCCATTCCCTGCCAATGTCGGCCTCTACGGCGCGCCCACCACGGTCAACAATGTGGAGTCGATCGCAGTCGTGCCAGACATCCTTCGGCGTGGCGCGACCTGGTTCGCCGCGCTCGGCAAGCCCAACAACACCGGCACCAAGCTGTTCTGCCTCTCCGGCCATGTGAACACGCCTTGCAACGTCGAGGAGGAGATGGGCGTGCCGTTGCGCGAGCTGATCGATCGTCATGCCGGCGGCGTGCGCGGCGGCTGGGATAATTTGCTGGCGGTGATCCCTGGCGGCTCCTCGGTGCCTTGCATCCCGGCAACCCAATGCAACGACCTGCGCATGGATTTCGACTCGCTTCGGGATTTGAAGAGCGGGCTCGGCACGGCGGCCGTGATCGTCATGGACAAGTCGACCGACATCATCCGCGCCATCGCCAGGGTCTCCTATTTCTACAAGCACGAGTCGTGCGGGCAATGCACGCCTTGCCGCGAGGGCACAGGCTGGATGTGGCGGGTGCTCGAGCGCATGGCAAAAGGCCAAGCAGAGAAGGATGAGATCGATATGCTGCTCAATGTGAGCTACCAGGTGGAAGGGCACACCATCTGTGCGCTTGGTGACGCTGCGGCCTGGCCCGTGCAGGGCCTGATCCGCCACTTCCGCCACGTGATCGAGGATCGCATCGATGCGCAAGCCGCGCAGCCCTTGTCACCCTCTGTCCCCGTCGCGGCGGAGTAGGTACAAAGATGCCCAAGCTCATCATCGATGGCAAAGAGCACGATGTGCCGAACGGCATCACGCTGATCCAGGCCTGTGGGCTTGCCGGCATCGAGATCCCGCACTTCTGTTATCACGAGCGCCTGTCCATCGCCGGCAATTGCCGCATGTGCCTAGTCGAGGTGGCTGGCATGCCGAAGCCCGTGGCCTCCTGCGCCATGGGCGTCAACGATCTTAGGCCCGGGCGCGACGGCACACCGCCGACCATCATCACAGACTCAGAAACGGTGAAGAAGGCGCGCGAGGGCGTGCTCGAGTTTCTGCTGATCAATCATCCACTCGATTGCCCGATCTGCGACCAGGGTGGTGAGTGCGACCTGCAAGACCAGACCATGGCCTATGGCTTCGACGCCGGCCGCTTCGCCGACAACAAACGTGCCGTGGAGGACAAATATCTCGGACCTCTGATCGACACTTACATGACGCGCTGCATCCACTGCACCCGCTGCATCCGCTTCATGACCGAGATCGCCGGCGTGGAAGAGCTTGGTGCCATCGGCCGCGGTGAGGACATGGAGGTCACCACGTATCTTGGGCACGGCATGATGTCGGAGCTCTCCGGCAATGTCGTCGATCTCTGCCCGGTGGGTGCGCTCACCTCCAAGCCTTATGCCTTCGTCGCGCGGCCCTGGGAGTTGACCAAGACCCAGTCTATCGACGTCATGGACGCACTCGGCTCCAACATCCGCGCCGATAGCCGCGGGCACGAGGTGCTGCGCTTTTTGCCCCGGGTTAACGACGCCATCAACGAGGAATGGATCTCAGACAAGACACGTCATGTCTGGAACGGATTGCGCGTGCAGCGTCTCGACCGGCCTTACCTCCGGCGCAACGGACGGCTTAAACCCGTCACCTGGGACGAAGCCTTTGGCGCCATCGCCGATAAGCTGCGCGGCCTCGACGGTAAGAGGTTCGCGGCCATCGCTGGCGATCTTGCCGCGGCCGAGGAGATGTTTGCGCTGAAGCTCCTTGCCGAGCAGCTCGGTTCGCCGAGCATCGATTGCCGCCAGGATGGCGTGAAACTCGATCCGGCCCTTGGCCGCGCCACGTATTTGTTCAACGCCACCATCAAAGGCATCGAGCAGGCCGATGCAGTTCTCCTCATCGGCACCAATCCGCGCCTCGAGGCACCGGTGCTCAACGCCCGCATTCTCAAGCGCTGGCGCCAGACGCAAGGGCACCTTCCCATCGGGCTCATCGGCACACAGGCCGACCTCACTTATCCTTTCGAGCATTTGGGCGCGGGCCCTGAGACGCTATCCAAGCTCGCTTGCGACTCTCATGCGTTCTTCGACAAGGCCAAGGGCGCTGAGAGGCCGCTCGTGATTGTCGGGCAGGCGGCGCTCGCACGCTCCGACGGCACCGCCGTGCTCGCGCTCGTTGCCAAGGCTGCGGTTACCATGGGTGCGGTCAAGCCGAACCTAGCCTGGAACGGTTTCAGCGTGCTTCATACGGCGGCGGCCCGCGTTGCCGGCCTCGACCTCGGATTCGTTCCGGGAAAGGACGGTAGGGACGTTGAAGCTATTCTCGATGGGGCGGAAAAGGGTGAGATCGAGGTCGTCTATCTCCTCAGCGGCGACGAGATCGACACTGAGAGGCTGGGCAACGCCTTCGTCATCTATCAAGGCAGCCATGGCGACCGGGGAGCCCATCGCGCCGATGTCATCCTTCCGGGCGCCGCCTATACCGAGAAGAACGCGCTCTATGTCAACACCGAGGGGCGCCCGCAGATGACCGCCCGCGCCGTCTTCCCACCGGGAGAGGCGCACGAAGACTGGAAGATCATCCGGGCCTTGTCAGGGGTGCTCGGGCAGGCCTTGCCTTTCAATAACGCCAATGAACTCCGCGCCAAGCTCTTCACCGCCTGTCCGCATCTCGCGCTGATCGACCAGATCCTTCCTGCCGACAGCAGGGCAATCGAGAGGCTTGCGACCCATGGCGGCGACAAGACCAGCAGAGAAGGCTTCGGCGAGGCCATCACCGATTTCTACCTCACCAACCCAATCGCCCGCGCGTCGAAGATCATGGCGAGCTTAAGCGCAATGCATGTGACGAACGCCGAAGGCGCGACTGGCACCGATGGCTGAGTTCTGGTGGAGCTATGGCCTGCCCATTGCCCTCATCATCGGGCAGAGCCTGCTTCTGCTCGTCATCCTCCTGATCGTCGTCGCCTTCCTGCTCTACGCCGACCGAAAGGTCTGGGCAGCGGTGCAAATGCGACGCGGACCCAACGTGGTCGGCCCCTGGGGTCTGCTGCAATCCTTCGCCGACCTGCTGAAATTCGCGTTCAAAGAGCCGATCATTCCGGCTGGTGCCGACAAGGGCATCTTCCTGCTCGCCCCCATCGTCACCGCGGGGCTCGCGCTTTCCGCCTGGGCGGTCATTCCGATGGCCGATGGCTGGGCCGTCGCCAACATCAATGTCGGCATCCTTTACATCTTCGCCATCTCGAGCCTGCAGGTCTACGGCGTAATCATGGCCGGCTGGGCCTCGAACTCGAAATATGCGTTTCTCGCCGCGCTCCGCTCCGCGGCGCAGATGGTCTCCTATGAAGTCTCGATCGGCTTCGTGATCATCACCGTTCTCCTCTGCGCTGGCTCCCTCAATCTGAACGACATCGTGAAGGCCCAGGATAGCGCCTTCGGCATCTTCGGCTGGTACTGGCTGCCGCTCTTCCCGATGTTCATGGTGTTCTTCGTGTCGGCGCTGGCCGAGACCAACCGCCCTCCCTTCGACCTGCTCGAGGCAGAGTCGGAGCTCGTCGCTGGCTTCATGGTCGAATATTCCTCGACCCCCTACATGCTTTTCATGCTCGGTGAGTATGTCGCCGTCGTGCTGATGTGCGGGCTCGGCGCCGTGTTGTTCCTTGGCGGCTGGCTGCCGCTCTTCCCGGTGCCTCCCTTCACCTGGATTCCAGGTGTGATATGGTTCGTTGGGAAGGTTGCCTTCCTGTTCTTCCTGATCGCCATGGTCAAGGCCATGGTGCCCCGTTACCGTTACGACCAGTTGATGCGGCTCGGGTGGAAGGTCTTCCTGCCATTGTCGCTCGCCATGGTCGTGATCGTAGCGGCCAGTCTTCAGCTTTGGCACCAGAGGACGTGAGAGGAGACGATTCGTGAAGCGCTTTGCCGACGGCGCCAAAGCCCTGTTGCTGACCGAGTTCCTCTCGGCCTTTTGGCTCGCTATGAAGTATTTCGTGCGGCCCAAGGCGACCATCAACTATCCCTTCGAGCGCGGGCCGATTTCACCGAGATTCCGCGGCGAGCATGCGCTGAGACGCTATCCCAATGGCGAGGAGCGCTGCATCGCCTGCAAGCTCTGCGAAGCGATCTGCCCGGCCCAAGCCATCACCATCGAGGCTGGGCCCCGCCGTAATGACGGTACGCGCCGCACCACCCGGTACGACATCGACATGGTGAAGTGCATCTATTGCGGCTTCTGCCAGGAGGCCTGCCCGGTTGATGCCATCGTGGAGGGGCCGAATTTCGAGTACGCCACCGAGACGCGCGAGGAGCTTTACTACGACAAAGAGCGGCTACTCGCGAATGGCGACCGCTGGGAGCGCGAGATCGCCAAGAACCTGGCGCTCGACGCGCCCTACCGATGAGGGACCTGATGACGGCAGGCGTGCGTCTTTCACCTCCTCCCTTGCCGGAGAGGTCGGTGCGAAGCAGCGGGAGGCGGATCACTGAAAAAGGCGTGATACTTCCCCCTCTAGCCCTCCCCCGCAAGGGTGGAAGTGACCGAGTTGGGGCGACTTAATGGCCCTGAATGCGCTGTTCTTCTATGTCTTCGGCGGGATATGCGTGGCGGCGGCATTCATGGTGATCGCCGTGAGGAACCCGGTGCATGCGGTGCTCTTCCTCATCCTTGCCTTCTTCAACGCCGCCGGTCTCTTCGTGCTGCTCGGCGCCGAGTTCCTCGCCATGATCCTGGTTGTGGTCTATGTCGGCGCTGTGCTGGTGCTGTTCCTCTTCGTGGTCATGACGCTCGATGTGGATTTCGCGGAACTGCGCAAGGGAAGCGCGCGCTACCTGCCCGTAGGACTCCTCATTGGCGCGATCCTGCTCGCCGAGCTGATTATGATGACGCGCACCTTCATC
>DASPOV010000048.1:0-3572 GCA_035625815.1 Methyloceanibacter sp. | reverse complement strand
TGCGGATAGGTAAGCTTCGCCTTGTACGTAGTGGTCGCTACCATTGGTGCCGTCAGGGGAATCGGGGGTTTGCGGACAGAGATTAACCCGAATACTAAGTTTGGCAAAACGGCAACCTCGGGGCGCACCGACGAATTCCATCTCGCCGGTCACGCGTCGTCTAATGTGACGGATCGGCAGCCGCGACGGCGTCACGCGGGACCGCGGCGGCCCTCAGCTGCTTCAAGAGCTTGCGCTGGATGGTCTCGTTGCCTGCGACTACACTTCCTGTCTCGAGCATGTGACCTCTGCCGTCGGCGTCACTGACGAAGCCTCCGGCCTCGCGCAGGATGACGATGCCCGCGGCGAGGTCCCAGGGGCGCAGGTTCCGCTCCCAGAAGCCATCAAAGCGGCCAGCCGCGACCCAGGCAAGGTCGAGCGCCGCAGCACCGGTGCGCCGGATACCTGCCGAAGCCGCCATGACAGATTGCATCTCGCGTAAAAACAAATCCTGACCTGGCTTACCACGGTGCGGGATGCCTGTGACGACGACGCAGTCGGTAAGCTCGATCCTGGCCGCGACCCTGATGCGCCGATCGTTGAGGAAGGCGCCCTTGCCTCGCTCCGCGGTGAAAACTTCGTTGCTTGCCGGATTGTAGATGAGGCCCGCGACGAGCTCGCCCTCGCGCTCAAGCGCGATCGAGATGGCAAAGAGCGGAATGCCGTGCAGAAAATTAGTGGTGCCGTCGAGCGGGTCCACGATGAAGCGGTGGGTGCGGTCGGCGCCCTCCACCTCGCCATGCTCCTCGAGCAGGAGCCCGTAGCCGGGACGGGCGCGGGAAAGCTCCTTATGCAAAATCTCCTCGGCGCGGGTATCGGCGGCGCTGACGAAGTTGGCGGGGCCTTTGAGCGAGACCTGAAGCTGCTCAACCTCGCCGAAGTCGCGCGCGAGGCTGCGGCCCGCCTTGCGGGCGGCGCCGAGCATCACGTTCATCAGGGCAGACGCTGGCATTCTAGGTCTTACCTTCTACCTCCCCTCAAGGGGAGGGAAGACGGTCTTGCCGCCACAGATCTACTCGGCGCGCCGAACGTAAGTAAGCTCGTTGGTGTCGACCACCACGCGCTCGCCGGCGACGACGAAGGGGGGAACCAGGATGCGAACGCCGTTCTCGAGCTTCGCGGGCTTATAGGACGAGGCGGCGGTCTGGCCCTTCACCACGGGGTCGGCCTCGACCACTTCCAGCGTGACCTGTTCCGGGATCGAGACGCCGATCGCCTTGCCCTCATGGCTCTCCACCGTCACTTTCATGCCTTCCTGCAAGAAGGCCGCGCGCTCCCCCAAAAAGTCGCGGGGGAGCTCGATCTGATCGTAGGTGTCCATATCCATGAACACGAGCATGTCGCCCTCGGCATATAGGAACTGATAGTCGTTCTGCTCGAGCCGCACGCGCTCGACGGTCTCGGAGGAGCGGAAGCGCTCGTTGAGCTTCGTGCCGTCACTGGCATTTTTGAGCTCGACCTGCGCGTAAGCCGGACCCTTGCCGGGCTTCACGTGCTGAGTCTTGACCGCGACCCAGAGCCCGCCCTTATGCTGGATCACATTGCCCGGGCGAATCTCATTGCCGTTGATTTTCATGAAGTCCTGCGGAGTAGAGTGAATCGTGGGGTGACCGCCTTTAAGGCGTGGGGACTCGTTGCTGTCAAGGGCGCGCGATCATTCGGTGAGGCGTTCGTCGCGCCAGGCTTGAGCGGCCTTGTTGGCGGCGGCACGCTGCTCCGGCGTGAGCTTGGCAAGCATGATGTCGAGGGAGAAGTCGCTGACGCCCGCCTCGCGGGCAAGCAGGTGCCATTTGGCAGCCTGCACCGGATCGGCCGGCCCCACCGCCGTCCCGTTGGCGTAGAGGCGGGCGAGCCGGTTCTGGGCCACCGGATTGCCTTGCTCGGCGGACATCCGGAACATCTTGGCGGCGCGCTCCTCGTCGATGGGGACGCCCTCACCATTGAACAGCATCACCCCATATTCGACTCGGGCCTCTGGGAGTCCGGCCTCCGCCGCCTTGCCGGTCCACTCCGCTGCCTTCGCGCGATCGACTGGGACGCCGCGGCCGAACTGATAAAAGCCGCCAAGATCGTACTCGGCGGGGGGCAGGTTCTGCTCGGCGGCCTTCTGCATCCATTCGACCGCCTTCGCCTCGTCGGCGAAGCGCCCCTTGCCATCGAGATAGATGAGGGCCAGGTTATATTGCGCCATGGCGTGACCGCTTTTTCCGGCCTTTTCGAATAGGTTGGCCGCCGCGCTAGGATCTTTTTTCATGCCCATGCCCTCAAGTGCGAAGGTGCCGAGGGAGAACTGGGCATTGGCGTCGCCGAGATCGGCGCCCTTCTTGTAAGCCTCGGCGGCCTTCTGAAAGTCCTGGGCGACGCCAAGCCCTTCCTCATAGATTTCGCCGAGAAGGGTATAGGCCTCTTTCGAGCCCTGCGCGGCTTCGGTCTCGGCGAGCTTCCGCGCGGTCATATATTGGCCCTGGGCGTAGGCGGTGTAGGAGGGGCTTTCCGTGGCGTGCGCGTGAAGGGCTCCGGCCCCGAGAAAAACGCTCACAAGCAAGAGCTGCGCGGCTCCCTTCACGCCGCGCTCCTGACTTCACGCAACGCCGCGCCGATCTTGGCGATCCTGTCCGCGGCATTCGGTGCTTGCCAAATGACAGGGGACAGCGCGACGAAATCGGCTCCGACTCCTGCAAGTTTCACGGCCTCTTCAAGCGTTTCGACGTTCCAGGCGACGCAAGGCACCACAAAAATCTCCGCCCACCAGGCAATCAGTCCGGTACGCTCTTCCCGCTGGCGTTCCTCAAGCGCGGGCGTCGGACCAAACGAAACGTAATCCGCGCCAAGTTCGGCTAACACCATGGCCTCATGACGGCTTTGATTGCAACCAACGCCGATGATTGCACGTTGACCCAGGTGCTCACGCGTCCACCGGTAAAGTGCCTCCTCCCCCGCAATATGGACGCCGTCGGCGCCCAGGCCCTCGGCGCGCTCGGCGTCGTTTTCGATGAGGAAGGCCACGTCGCGGGCTTGTGTCAGATCACGCAGCTTGAGATCCCAGGCTGTGTCGGTCTCGGCTCCATGCTGGCAAAGCAGAACGCAGGCCACATCGGCCGCGCGCATGGTTTTAGCCAAGGACATCTCAAGTGCGGCCGAAGGTCTTGCCGGAAGCGTGAGATAGAGCCGGCAATGAGGCGCGGCTTCAGCCATCTTGCAGCCTCCGCTTGCCTGTCTCTCCGCAATGGTGCGGTGTTGTCAGTGTCAGTCTCAGATCACGCTGGCCGCGGCGGGTCAATGTGTCCGCCGCCCAGCCGCCATCCGTCGGTCAACAACGACAGGGCGGGGGAGGAGGCAACAGCCTGTTGACCATTACCACGGCCGTCACCACATTGTCGGGTGCTCTCCCGTCAAGGGAGCGAAGCTCACCGCGCTATCCAAGGGCGACGAGGCCGGTGGGAACATAGCTCGCGATGGCCCAAATTGACGCTCTGCAACAGGCTTTGGTGCGCTTGGGCGCATCGCTCGACAGTCTCGAGCGGTTCTTGGGT
>DASPOV010000047.1:0-3388 GCA_035625815.1 Methyloceanibacter sp. | reverse complement strand
CTTACACTCCGAATAGTTTCTGCGCCGTCTTGATCGCCTCAACGAGCGTGGCGGCATCCTCTTCGGTGGAATAGACGCCGAAAGAGGCGCGCGCCGTGGCCGGCACGCCGAGCCGGTCCAACAGCGGCTGCGCGCAATGATGGCCAGCGCGGATCGCTACCTTCTGCTGATCGAAGATCGTCGCAAGATCATGGGGATGAATGCCGTCGACCGTGAAAGATACCGCGCCGATCCGCCTGGCTCCCGCCGGAATGACCGTAACGCCCGGCGTTTCCGAGAGGCGCGACACGGCATAACCGGTGAGCGCTTCCTCGTGCTGCTCGATGTCGGCGCGGCCAAGCTGCTCCATGAATTGCAGCGCCAGATCGAGGCCCACAGCGCCGGCAATATCAGGCGTGCCAGCCTCAAAGCGTTGCGGCGCGGCCTGATAGGTCGATTTCTCGAAAGTGACGGTCTCGATCATGTCGCCGCCACCCTGCCATGGCGGCATGGCGTCGAGGAGGGAGCGCTTGGCGTAAAGCACCCCGATGCCGGTCGGGCCGTAGGTCTTATGGCCCGAGAACACATAGAAATCGCAGTCCAGGGCTCGGACGTCGACGTCCATGCGCGGCGCGCCCTGGCAGCCGTCGATCAGCACCTTGGCGCCGGCGGCATGCGCAAGCCGGACGAAGCTCTCCACATCCACCGCGTGGCCAGTCACATTCGCGACCTGGGTGATCGCAACGAGCTTTGTCTTCGGACCGAGCAGCCGCTTGTAGGCTTCGATATCGAGCGCGCCCGATTGATCGATCGGGACCACCGCGATTTCGATGCCTGCACGCTCTCGCAAGAGCTGCCAGGGAACGATATTCGAATGGTGCTCAAGTTCCGTCAGGATCACTTGGTCGCCGGCCTTCAGGAATGCGCCGCCCCACCCCTGCGCAACGAGGTTGATTCCTTCGGTCGCGCCTCGCACAAAGACGATCTCCGACACATGCGCCGCATTGAGGAAGCGCCGGGCTGTCTCGCGCGCGGCCTCGAAGCGCTCGGTCGCGCGAACGCTGAGGTCGTAAGCGCCGCGATGCACATTCGCGTAATCCTGGCGGTAGAAGTTCGCGATGCCCTCGATGACCGCGCGCGGCTTTTGCGCGCTCGCCGCCGTGTCCAGGAACACGAGGCGCGGATGCTGCTCGAACACTGGAAATTCGCGTTTGAGCACCGCCGGGTCGAGCGCGGCGCCGAACGAGGGCTTGAGCTTCAGGCTTGGGCTCATAATGCCTCCCCAGCCTGGCCGAGCCAGCCCTTCACGTAACGGGTCAGGTGCGCCGTGAGCGCCTCGCCCAGTTCCGCGCCTTCGATGACAGAGGCCGCGAAGGCCTCGATCAGCATCGCGCGGGCGGCCTCTGAAGGAATGCCGCGCGCCTGCAAGTAAAACAGCGCGTTCTCATCGAGATCACCCACGGTGGCGCCGTGGCTGCATTTCACTTCGTCGGCGAAGATTTCAAGCTCAGGCTTGGTATCGGCCGAAGCCTTCGGGCTCAGAAGCAGGTTCTTGTTGAGCTGATGAGCGTCTGTTCCATCGGCGCCAGGCCGCACGGCCATCTTGCCGAGAAAGACGCCATGAGCGCGATCATCGATCACGCTACGCAAAACCTCGGTTGTCTGGCAGCCTGGAGCCTGATGGTCGGCGAACGGAGCGATGGTGGCTTCCTGCTCGCCGCGCAGAAGATAGGCGCCGTTGATGGCCACGCTGGCCGCCTCTCCCGCTAATGCTACGTGAATGTCCTGCCGCGAGAGCCGTGCTCCAAGAGTCAGGAGGAAAGTTTCGTAGCGCGCAGATTTAGCAACCGTGCCCCGCGTCAGGGCGAGATGAATGGCTTCCAAGGCCTCGTTCTGGATTTTGACGTGGCGAATAATTGCGCCCGCCTCCGCAACCACGGCGGTGACCGCGTTCGTCCAGCCAGCGCCTGTCCCCGCCGCCGTTTCGATAAGGGTAGCCCTGGCGCCAGCGCCCGCATGGATGCAGTTGCGCAGATGATGTGAGGTTCCGCCCTCGCCGAAATGAATGATCTCCACCGGCTTTTCGAGAACAACACCCGGCTCGATAGCGAAAACGAAGCCATCGGCGAAGAAGGCCGCGTTCAGCGAGGCGAAGGGTTGCGCGCCGTTTTCCTCGCTCGCATCGAAGGCCGATTGCACGAGGTCCGGGCGGCTTTTGAGCGCTTCAGCGGTGGAGGACAAAAAGACGCCGGCCGGCAGTTCGCCTAGGCTGGACAAGTCCGCCCGGAAGCGCCCGTTCACCAATACAAGGCGGTGGGTGAGCCCCTCCAAAAAGGAGGAAGCGAGCTCGACAGGCTCCAGCCCGCTCCCTCCTCGCGCCGGGAGGATGGGGCCGGCCGTCAGTGGCCGCAGATCGGTGAAGCGCCAAGCCTCCTGCTTCCGCGTCGGAAAGCCCACCTCGGAGAAGCGCTTCATCGCGGCGTTTCGATGCGCTAAGAGCCAGGACGGCTCCGCGCCGTCCGCGCGGCCTTGGAACGCTTTAAGATAAGGCGCGACATTCTGCATCGAGGCGCTACTCATGCCGCGTCGCTGAGGTGAGCGTAACCGCGGGCCTCAAGCTCGGTTGCGAGCGTCTTGTCTCCCGAGGCGGCGATCTTCCCATCCGCCAGCACGTGGACGAAATCGGGTTCGATGTAATCGAGAAGCCGCTGATAGTGCGTGATCAGAAGGATGGCCCGGCCGGGCTCGCGAAGCTTGTTGACGCCGTTCGAGACCGCGCGAAGCGCGTCGATATCGAGGCCGCTATCGGTTTCGTCGAGGATCGCGAGCTTCGGCTCCAGCACGGCCATTTGGAAGATTTCGTTGCGCTTTTTCTCGCCGCCCGAGAAGCCCACATTCACCGCGCGCTGCAGCAGATCCTCCTTGATGTCTAAGAGCTTGAGCTTCGCTTTGACAAGTTTCATGAATTGCGGCGCGTCAAGCTCCGGCTCGCTCCGCTCCTTACGGGTCGCGTTCAAGGCGGCGCGGAGGAAATACATGTTGTTTACGCCGGGAATCTCGACTGGATATTGAAAGGCGAGAAACACACCTGCCCGCGCGCGCTCATCTGCGCCGAGCGACAGCAAGTCCTGGCCCCGATAGAGCACTTCGCCTGCGGCGATCTCGTAGCCGGGCTTTCCGGCGAGCACGCTCGACAACGTGCTCTTACCTGCGCCGTTCGGCCCCATGATCGCGTGTACCTCGCCAGCCTTCACCACGAGGTCTATGCCCTTCAAAATCTCGCGCCCGTCGGCGATGCGCACATGAAGGTTGCGGATTTCAAGGAGGTTCGTCATGGGCGGGCTACCTTCTGATTGAATTGGGAAATTCGTGATCGACGTCATCCGACGCTGCCTTCGAGGCTGACCGC
>DASPOV010000046.1:0-9885 GCA_035625815.1 Methyloceanibacter sp. | reverse complement strand
CTTCCTCGATGAGGCGGGCTACGTCACGGCCGAGAGCGAGGGCGCCAAGAAGCGCTACACTATCACCGAGGAAGGCCGCGCCTACCTCAAGGAGAATCGCGACATTGCCGATATGGTGCTGGAGCGGCTTGCGGCCATCGGCGAGAAGCTTGCGCGACGGCGCCGCGCCTGGAGAGGCGAGAGAGACGAGGACGAACGTGTTCGCGTTCCGCAACTTGTCGATGCAGCCCTGGACAATCTCCGTGCGGTGGCGGAGAAGCGGTTGGACGCCGAAGATGGCGAGGCCGAGACGCGGATCGTGGAGATCCTCGCCCGCGCCGCCCAACAAATCCGCAGTTCATAGAAAACTGTACGGATCGATGTCGGCGTTGAGGCGGACATCGCCCTTAGGCTTTGGCGCTTCCGAGAGCCACAGGCGCAGATAGGCCTGCAGGTCTGCTTCGCGCGCGGCCTTCACCAAGAGACGAAAGCGGTAGCGGCCCCTAATCACCGCAAGCGGTGCCTCGGCCGGGCCGAGCACCTCAATCTTTTCCGCAGCAGGCGAGGCGCGGGCAAGGCTTCGTGCGTAACCCTCCGCCGCTTCACGCAAGCCTGCGCTGACGAGGAGCGCCGCGAGCCTTCCGAAAGGCGGCAGCATTGCCGCTTTGCGCGCCTCGATCTCCCGGGCAAGAAACGCATCGCGGTCGCTGGAGTCAAGCGCCTGAATCACCGGGTGCTCCGGCATGTAGGTCTGGATCATGCCGCGGCCGGGAATGGCGTCGCGGCCGGCGCGTCCTGTCACCTGATTGAGGAGCTGGAAGGTGCGTTCGCCCGCGCGCGGGTCGGCGTAGGCAAGGCCAAGATCGGCATCGACGACGCCGACGAGCGCGAGCCCCGGAAAGTGATGGCCTTTGGCGACAAGCTGAGTGCCGATGACAATATCCACCTCGCGGTCCTCGATTTCGCGCAAGGTTTCGCGGAGATCGTTCACGCTCGGCGTGAGATCGCTCGATAGCAGCACGCGACGCGCGTCGGGAAAGCGCTCGGCAATCTCCTCGGCGATGCGCTCGATGCCGGGACCGCACGGCACGAGCGACTGCTCGGCCTTGCAATTGGGGCAAACTTCGGGGATGGGCACGAACGTACCACAATGGTGGCATTCAAGCCGCCGGCGGAATCGGTGCTCGACGAGCCAGGCCGAACAGTTGGGACATTCGAATTTGAAGCCGCACCTCCGGCACACGGTAACCGGCGCATATCCGCGGCGGTTCAGGAACAGGAGAGCTTGCTCTCCGCGTTGCAAAGTCTCGTCCACCGCGTCGACCAGCATCGGCGAGAGCCATTTGCCTCGCTCTGGTGGGTTTGCGCGCATGTCGATTGCCGCGATGTCGGGAAGACTTGCCGCCTTGTAGCGCTGCTCGAGGCGAATGTGGCGGTAGCGGCCTTGATCGGCGTTTACCAGGCTCTCGATGGACGGCGTGGCCGAGCTCAAGACTACGGGGATCCTACCGAGCGAGCCACGCAGCACCGCCATGTCGCGGGCCTGATAGGAGACGCGCTCTTCCTGCTTGTAGCCGACGTCGTGCTCCTCATCGACGACGATGAGGCCAAGGTCGGGGAAGGGGAGAAACAGTGCGGAGCGAGCGCCAACCACGAGCTTCGCTTTGTTTTGCGCGACCAGCCGCCAGACCCGCCCACGCATCGGTGCGGAGAGGCCGGAATGCCACTCGGCAGGCTTGGCGCCGAAGCGCTCCTGGCAGCGGGCGATGAACTGGCTGGTCAGCGCGATTTCCGGCATAAGCACCAACACCTGACACCCCCGCGCAAGGGCTTCAGCAATCGCCTCGAAATAGACCTCGGTCTTGCCGGAGCCGGTTACGCCGTCGAGCAGCGTCACGCTGAAGCGATTGCGTGTAGTTCCGACCAGCTCTATCGCCGCCCGCGCCTGCTTAGGTGTGAGCCGCGCCCGCGCCGTGGAGAAATCGAAGGACGGCGGCGTCCATTCGGGGAGTTCTTCAGTGATGAGCGTGCCGACATCGACCAGGCCGTCGATCACGCCAGGACTCACGCCCGCGGCTTCAGCCAGCGCCGACTTCACCCAGGTGAGTCCATTTGCCGCTGGTTCGAGCACGCGGGCGCGGGCTGGCGTCATGCGTTGAGGTGCGGGGCCTGCGAGGCGCACGCCATAACGCGGTGTTGGCGGCGAGAAGGCGTGGCCAGCGCTCATCATCATGCGCAGCACCATGCCGGGAGGGGTCAGCGTGTAGTTCGCGACCCAACTGGCGAAGTCGAGCGACACGCGCGGGAGTGGCGGCACGTTGTCGAGGACCTCGATGATCTCCCGCAGTTTCTTCGGATTGACTGGCGGCGCCTCGACGCTCCCGTCGCGCGTCCACACCACGCCGAGCTTCTGGATGGTGGCAAGCGGCACGACGACGAACTGACCGGGTACCACCGCCATCCCGTCCGGCACGAGATATTCATAAGGCGCCGGAAGCGCGAGCCGCAGCAGCACGGGGACGGTCGCTGGTTTCGATTTTGCCAAAGACAGGCTCGAATCGGTTAAGGGTCAGGAAGGAGTCCTATCCCATAGTAGCCTCTAGGGCGCGCACGTCGCTTTTGAGCGTCGATATGAGGGAAACTCGTTGGGCAAGCACGCCGAAGCGCAAGCCGTAGTCGTCGCCGCGCCCGATCTCAGGCGCGCGGTAGAGGCTTGGCTTGCTTATCTCGAAGTCGAGCGCCAGCTTTCGGCGAACACGTCGGAAGCCTATGCCCGCGACATCGCCCAGTTCCTAGCTTTCCTCGCGAGCCATCTAAATCGCCTGCCGACGCTTCCCCAGCTCAACGCGATTGCCGCCCGCGACGTGCGGGCCTTTCTCGCGTCGCGCCGGGCGCGAGGGGTTGGGAGCCGTAGCCTGTCGCGCACTCTTTCTGCTTTGCGCATGTTCTTCCGCTTCCTCGACCGCCGTGGTCTCGGCAAGAACGATACGCTGCGCGCCGTAGCGCTGCCGAAGCTGCCGCATTCGGTGCCGAAGCCGCTCACCGCGCCGAAGGCTAAGGCCCTTGTGGAGAGTGCCCATATCGCGGCGCCCGACACGCCGGTATGGATCACGGCGCGGGATACGGCCGTGCTCGCGCTGCTTTATGGCTCAGGCTTGCGCATATCGGAGGCCTTGTCACTTGCTCGGAGAGACGCACCGATCCGCGATTGCGACATGCTCAGGGTGACTGGCAAGGGCGACAAGATGCGGGTCGTGCCGGTGCTCCCCATCGTGCGCGAGGCGGTCGAGCAGTATCTCGCGCTCTGCCCCATGAAACTCGGTTCCGACGATCCGCTGTTCGTGGGCGTGCGCGGCGGCCCGCTGTCGCCCCGCATTATCCAGCTTCTGATCGCGCGTGCGCGTGGAGCGCTCGACCTGCCGGAGACAGCGACGCCGCATGCGCTGCGGCACTCCTTCGCCACGCATCTGCTTGGTGCTGGTGCCGACTTGCGCGCGATTCAGGAACTGCTTGGGCACGCGAGCCTCTCCACCACGCAAGGCTATACGGAGGTCGATCGCGACCATCTGCTCAAGATGTACGCCCGCGCCCACCCCCGCGCTTAGCTCAGCAGAATATCCTGGTCATGGCCGGGCTTGTCCCGGCCATCCGCGCTGCTGCTTTCTGCCGAAAATTCGTGGATGCCCGTCACTTGCTCGGACCTTGCAGTACTGACTGGTCAGTCATTATATTTGTCTAGCGACGCTGAGTAAAGGCGAGGGTCATGGCACAGGCAAAATCACCGGAACTAGAGCCGGCAAGGGCGAGGCACCGGCGCAGGGAAAAGGACGTGCGCCCGCAACAGATCGTGACCGCCGCCTTCGAGGAATTCTCCGAAAAGGGCTTCGCCGGCACGAGGCTCGAAGACGTCGCCGCCCGGGCGCGGGTCAGCAAGGGCCTGCCCTATCTCTACTTCAAGACCAAGGTCGAGCTGTTCAAGGCGGTGATCCGCAGCGTCATCTCCTCGCATTTCGATGTAATCCGCGAGCAGACGGAAACGACCGACCTTTCGGTCGAGGCGTTCCTCAAAGGCCCCTTCCTCCGCTTCATTCAGGAACTCGTCGGCTCGCGGCGGGCCTTAATCGCGCGGCTCCTCATTGCTGAGGGGCACAAGCATCCTGAACTCACCGAATTCTACTACGAGACAGTGGTCTCGCGCGGCATCGAGACGTTCACCCGCCTCATCGACCGCGGCGTTGCGCGCGGCGAGTTTCGCGAGACGCGCTTGCGGGACTTTCCGCAGCTCCTCGTGGCGCCAGTGCTCACCGCCATCATCTGGCGCTCGCTGTTCGAGCGACACCGTCACCTCGATACCGATGGGCTGCTTGCCACCAATGTCGAGCTTCTGGTCGACGCCATCCGCGCACCGCGCCCTGGGTCTCCCGAACGAGGTGCTGCGTGGTGAGGATTGTCGGCGGCATTCTGACCGGCCTGTTTCTGATCGCGGCGACACTCTTCGTCTACGGTTGCGGCGACCCTCAGACGAACGAGTTCCCTGGCTACATGGAGGCCCATCTCGTGCTCGTCGGTTCAGAGCAGGGCGGGCGCGTCGAGATCCTCTCCGTGGAGGAAGGCGACAGCGTCGAAAAGGGTATGCCGATCTTCACCCTGGAGAGCACCGAGCAGGAGGCTGAGGTCGCGGCGGCGCGAACACGCGTGACCGAGGCGGAAGCACGGCTTGCCGACGCCAAGCAGCATATGCAGCGCCCCGGCGAAATCGAAGTGCTTGAGGCCGCACTTGCCCAGGCCAAGGCGATGCTGGTGCAATCGAACCTGACGCTCGACCGCACGCAGAGGCTGTTCGACAAACACTGGGTCTCACAGGCTCAGCTCGACGACGCGCAGGCGCAACATGACCGCAACGAGGCCGCAGTTGCCGAGGCCGAAAAGCGCATCGCCGCGGCCAATCTTCCCAACCGCTCAGACCTGATCGACGCCGCCGCGGCGTCCGTGGAGACGTCGCGCCACTCGCTGGAGCAGGCTGAGAAGGCACTCGCCAAGCGTAAGGTCTTTGCGCCGGCTGCCGGTACCATCGAAGAGGTCTATTTTCGGCCAGGCGAGGTAGTGAATGCCGGCCAGGCGGTGGTGGCGCTCCTGCCTCCCGGAAATCTGAAGGTGCGCTTCTTCGTGCAGGAGCCGGTGCGGGCCGCCCTGCACCTCGACCAGACGGTCAGGGTCACCTGCGACGGCTGCAAGGGAGAGCTTACCGCCAAGATCAGCTTCATCGCGCGCGAAGGCGAGTTCACACCGCCGGTGATCTTCTCGCGCGAGCAAAGGGAGAAGCTCGTCTTCTTGGTGGAGGCACGGCCCATTGAGGCGACCGGCAAGCTCACCGCCGGTCAACCGGTGACCGTGAGTCTAGCGGGAGAGCCGCACGTGGTGCAGCGATGAACGGGATGAAGGAAATCGCCATCGACGTGGAGGGACTGACGAAGTCCTTCGACGGCCGCGCCGTCGTCAGGAATTTGAGCCTCAGAGTGCCTAAGGGCGAGATCTACGGCTTCCTCGGCCCGAACGGGAGTGGCAAGACCACCACCATCCGCATGCTGTGCGGGCTGCTCACGCCGGACTCAGGCCACGGCACCTGTCTCGGCTACGACATCCGCACCGAGTCCAACGAGATCAAGCGCGAGGTCGGTTACATGACCCAGCGCTTCAGCCTCTACGAGGATCTCTCCATCCGGGAAAATCTCGAATTCGTGGCCCGCGTCTATGGTGTCCCCAATCCGAAGGAGGCGGCCACCGAAGCCATCCACCGGCTGGGGCTCGAAGGACGCGCTGATCAGCTCGCGGGCCAGTTGTCGGGAGGCTGGAAGCAGAGGCTGTCGCTCGGCGCCTGCATCCTGCCGTCGCCCAGGCTGCTTCTGCTTGACGAGCCCACCGCCGGCGTCGACCCCAAGGCGCGGCGCGAGTTCTGGGAGGAGATCCACCGGCTCGCCGCTGAAGGCATCACGGTGCTCGTCTCCACCCACTACATGGACGAAGCCGAACGTTGCCACGAGATCGCTTATATTGCTTTCGGCGAGATGCTGGCGCGCGGCGCCGCTGATCAGGTGATCGCGCAATCGGGCCTGAAGACCTGGATCGTGTCGGGACGCGATTTGCAGCCGCTGGCGGAGACGCTGCATCAGCGCAAGGGCGTGGACATGGTGGCACCTTTCGGTGCCGAGCTGCATGTGAGCGGCCGCAACAAACGCGCGCTCGACGCCGCCGTGGCGGAAGCCAAGAAGGCCGACGGAGCGCATCGCTGGAAGCGCGGGGAGCCCAGTCTCGAAGATGTGTTCATCCTACTGATGGACAAGTCCAAGGACAATTTCCAATGACGCTTACCCCCTATAACGGCGTGGCTGGGCGCCGCGATCCAGGTTTTGCCCGCCGCATGTGGGCGATGATCGTCAAGGAATTCGTGCAGATGCGGCGCGACCGCATGACCTTCGCCACCATGTTATTCGTGCCGGTGCTGCAGCTCACGCTGTTCGGCTTTGCCATCAACACCGACCCCAAGCATATGCCGACGGCGGTGCTAGTACGCGACGAAGGGCCGCTGACCCGCGCGGTGTTGCAGGCGATGAAGAACACCGACTATTTCGACTTTCGCGAGCAGGTGCGCTCGTCGGATGAGCTCGACCGGTTGGTCCGCTCGGGGACCGTGCAATTCGCCATCGAGATCCCGGCAAACTTCGAGCGCGACGTGAGGCGGGGCGACCGGCCCGCCATCCTCGTCATCGCCGACGCGACCGACCCGGTGGCGACAGGTACCGCCATCTCAGCGGTTCAGGGCGTGATCGACACGGCGCTCCGGAGAGAGCTGCGCGGACCTGACGCTCCGGTGATGAAAGCTCAATCGCCGTTCGAGATCACGCTACAACGCCGCTACAATCCCGAAGGCATCACCCAATACAACATTGTGCCTGGCCTGCTGGGCGTGGTGTTGACCATGACTATGATGATGTTCACGGCGCTCGCCGTGACCAGGGAAATCGAGCGCGGCACCATGGAGAGTCTGTTGTCCATGCCGATCAAACCGGTTGAGATCATGATCGGCAAGATCGCGCCCTTCGTGCTGGTCGGTTTCGTGCAGATGACCATCATCCTCTGCGCGGCGCATTACGTCTTCGACGTGCCGATCCTCGGCAGCGTTCCACTCCTCATCACGCTTTCGACGCTGTTCGCAGCCTCCAACCTCGCCGTCGGCTACACCTTCTCCACCGTGGCCCAGAATCAGCTGCAGGCCGTGCAGATGACCTTTTTCTTCTTCCTTCCGAATTTCCTGCTGTCGGGCTTCGCCTTCCCCTTCCGCGGCATGCCGCACTGGGCACAATGGATCGGCGAGGTACTGCCCCTCACCCATTTCATCCGCATCGTCCGCGGCATCATGCTCAAGGGCAACGGATTCGCCGATATGCGGCTCGATGTTGCGGCGCTTGCCATTTTCATGTTCGTCGCCATGGCACTTGCGCTCTTCCGCTTCCGCCGCACGCTCGACTAAATGCTCCGCGTCCGAGCTGGGCATGTCGCGATATCTGGCAAACAGGCGTTGGAGGGAAGCGATGAGTAAGCCGAGTGTCGTCTACGTCACTTACATCGACAGCACGCCGGAAAAGGTGTGACAGGCGCTCACCGATGGCGCCCTCACGCGGCGATATTGGGTTAATCACTGCAATGCCTTGAGCTTGGTTCTTCGTGGCGGCACGAGGGCTTCCACAATGCGAGCCTCGTCGTCGAACAGCGCGGAGTCCTAAGCTTCGGGCGAAAGGGGGAAGGCAATGTCACTCAGGCCCCTTCGCTTCGCGGTTATCACGCTCGCCGCGTTGTCGCTGAGCTTCGGTCTCGGCCATCTCATGGAGCTGCCGGCGCGCATGGCCTGGGACAAATATCTCTGGGTCGGCGCGACAGTGCAGGGCGGCCTCTACGCGCTGTCCGGTCCACTCGGTGTGTTGATGCAGGTTACCACGATCGTTGCTCTGATCGTACTCGCCGTGCTGCTGCGGCGCCATGGCGCGAGTGGGCCTGCCTTGACCATCGCCGCAGCCGTGCTCTTCGCCATCGGCCTCCTCGTCTGGTGGATCCTCGTCTATCCGGTGAATGTCGAGCTTGCCAAATGGGTCAATGGGCCCGTGCCCGATAATTGGATGGACTGGCGTGCGCTATGGGAATGGGGGCAGGCGGCGAACGGGCTCGCCCAGTTTGCCGGCTTCGCCGCACTCGTGGCCTCGGTGATGGTGAGGAAAGTCAAGCAGCGAAACTGAGGCCCCCGCGATGGGCCGCGGGCGATTTGTCACGGATCCGTAGCAAATCCAATCCAATCGCTGAGGCCTCGATGGCCAAAGGCTTGTACCCGCCGATAGGCCGCCATTGCGCTTTGCTGGGCCTTGCGGTCATCTGAAGGCTCTGGTGTGGGGGAAACTCAAGGGCACCCAGATCACGGGCCGCTTAGGGATTTCTTCCACGCCTTGGCTGGAAGGTTACCAAACCTTCCCGTTCAGAATTTCTTAATGTGGTTTTCAGACGGTTTTCATGGACGCGTCATGCAGTTCTCATGGCCTCCCCTCATATTCGGTAATGCAAGTTCACCGAAGGAGAAGACGACCATGAAAGAGTGGCTGAAACCCGAGATCATTGAGTCCGAGGCTGGCATGGAAGTTACGAGCTACCTCCCGGCCGAGCTCGACCGCGCTTAATTCCAAAGCGTCGATCTTTAATAGAGTTTGCTAGTGGCGGCCTCCGCAAAGCGGGGGCCGTCACTGTTTTGGCGTCTGCGCTCTGGCGTTTTGGCATTCAGGCCTGGCTTAAGCAACAGCCTAGCCTCCGCGTTTTCGCTTCCGTGCCCCAAGGCCGGGATGACAGCCTTCCGCCGAGACCTTATGGTGCGCCTCCATCATTGGCCCGCAAATGCCTATTCTCAGCTTCTTGAATGAAGTGAAGACGCCCCACATGACAAAGGAAAGCGCCGGCAATTTCTTCGAGGACTTCAGGCTCGGCCAAGAGATCGTGCATGCCACGCCCCGTACCGTGACGGTGGGCGATGTGAGCCTGTTCACCGCGCTTTACGGCTCGCGCTTCGCGGTGCAGTCGTCGGACGCCTTCGCGCAAGCCATCGGCTACCCCACCGCGCCCATCGATGACATGCTCACCTTCCACATCGTGCTCGGCAAGACCGTGCCCGACATTTCGCGAAACGCCATCGCCAATCTCGGCTACGCGGACTTGCGCTTCCTCAAGGCGGTCTATCCCGGCGACACCCTGTCCTCGACCACGGAGATCATCGGGCTCAAAGAAAATTCCAATCGCAAGAACGGCACGGTCTATGTGCGCTCCACGGGGCGCAACCAGCGGGGTGAGCCGGTGCTTTCCTTCTCCCGCTGGGTGATGGTGAACAAACGCGACGAGAGCGCGCCCACGCCCACGCCGCATGTGCCGGAGCTGATCGCCGAGGTCGAGCCGTCGCGGCTAGGCGAGGCGTTGCCGAGTCTGAAGCTTGGCGCATACGACTATGCCCTCGCCGGGTCGGCGAAGCGTTGGGGCGACTATCCAATCGGCGACAAGATCGACCATGTGGACGGCCAGACCATCGAGGAGGCAGAGCACCAGCTCGCTACGCGCCTCTTCCAGAACACGGCGCGGGTGCATTTCAACCAGCACATCGAAGCGCGAGGGAGATTCAAGCGCCGCATCGTCTATGGCGGCCACGTCATCTCCATCGCCCGGGCACTCAGCTTCAACGGGCTCGCCAATGCCTTCCACCTCGCTGCCATCAATGGCGGTCGCCACGTGGCGCCAAGTTTTGCCGGCGACACCATCTATGCCTGGAGCGAGGTGACCGATAAGGCCGAGCTTCCTGGGCGGTCCAACATGGGCGTATTGCGG
>DASPOV010000045.1:0-5318 GCA_035625815.1 Methyloceanibacter sp. | reverse complement strand
CCGGATTCATCGATGGCACACCAAATTGGCTCCGCGCTGAC
The DNA here is from genome assembly GCA_035625815.1 of Methyloceanibacter sp. Lineage (GTDB taxonomy): Bacteria > Pseudomonadota > Alphaproteobacteria > Rhizobiales > Methyloligellaceae > Methyloceanibacter. The sequence continues at coordinate 5,277 of DASPOV010000045.1, read as the reverse complement.
GATATCCTCGCCTTCGAGATGCCGACGACCAATTGAGCCATCCCCCCGGAGATTCAAAACATGAACGTCAATAAAGCCTTCTTTAATGTGGTCGTCGCCGCAGCCGCCGCCGCGGTGACGGCCGCCGGTACGAGTTATCTCGTCCTCCGCCACGCCGCGCTCGGAATCGGCTCTGGGCCGGTATTGGCTGACCAAGCCCGCGTCGAGCAGATCACGCGCGATTACCTCACCAAAAACCCCGAGATCCTGGTCGAGATGACGAATGAGCTCGATAAGCGCCAGGCTGCCGAGCAGGCAGCGCAGCAGCAAAAGGCCATCTCACAAAACGCAGATGCGATCTTTCGGTCGCCGGTTTCCCACGTAGCCGGTAATCCTAATGGCGATGTGAGCTTGGTGGAGTTCTTCGACTACAACTGCACCTATTGCCGCCGGGCGCTCCCCGACGTAGTCAAGCTCGTCAACGAAGATGGAAAGGTCCGGCTGGTTCTCAAGGAATTGCCGATCTTCGGCGATGATTCCGAGGCGGCAGCCAAGCTTGCGCTCGCTTCGAACAAGCAAGGCAAATATTTCGAGATGCATCAGAAGCTGTTCTCCGAGCCCGGCAAGGCGGACAAGGACAAGGCAGTGCGGGTCGCCAAGGAGCTTGGGCTCGACGTCGATCAGCTGCAGAAGGACGCAGAAGACCCCGATATCAAGAAGGCTCTGGACGAGGCCAAGGACCTTGCCCAGAAGCTCAACTTGCAGGGAACGCCGCTTTACGTGATTGGTGATCAGGTTATTGCGGGCGCTCCCGATGATCTCTTCGACCAGTTTAAGGCCAAGGTCGCGGAGGTCAGGCGGAAGGGCTGTGCAAGCACCTGCTAACGACCTTATCCGGGGGTAACCAGTCGTTTCCGGCTTTTTGGTAAACCCAGAAAAGCTGTCAAAGGGGCCGGCTTGGCTCGCGCCCCTAGAAGATTTGGACAAACCGGCGGCGTCGACACACCCTCACGCTATGACCAAACCGATCTACGTTCTGAACGGTCCCAATTTGAACCTGCTCGGCTCGCGCGAGCCTCAGGTTTATGGCAGCGAGACCTTAGACAACGTGCGCGCCCGCTGCGAGCGGAAGGCGGCCAAATTGGGCTTTGCGATCGACTTCCGGCAGAGCAATCATGAGGGAGAGCTGGTGGCCTGGATTCAAGAGGCGAAGGAGAAAGCGGCTGGAATGATCGTCAATGCCGGCGGACTCACCCACAGCTCGATCGCCATGCTCGATGCCTTGCTCGCCACCGAGCTTCCTTGCGTCGAGGTGCATCTGTCCAACATCTTCAGGCGCGAGAACTTTCGCCACACGTCCTATATCTCCAAGGGGGCAAAGGGCGTGATCTGCGGCTTCGGGCCCTTGGGCTACGAGCTTGCGGTCGAGGCGCTTGTCGCGTCGATCGAAGCGCAGGGGACCAGCTGACGGTGGATGGGAGGGCGGCAACAGTGACCAAAAAGGAAGGGACCTTCGACAAGGACCTTATCCGCGAGCTTGCCAAACTCCTGAGCGAAACTGGTCTCACCGAGATCGAAATCGAGCATGAGGGCAAGCGTGTACGCGTGGCGCGGACCGTCACGGTCAGTGCAAGCACCCCGTCTGTCGATGCATGCCGGCCACGCGAAGCCGGCGAGCGAGGCGCCAAAGAGGAGCTCCATCACCCAGGAACGGTGCATTCGCCCATGGTCGGCACCGCCTATCGCTCGCCTGAGCCGGGAGCCCCACCCTTCGTCGAGGCCGGCACACGCGTGACGGCTGGTCAGACTATCCTCATCATCGAAGCCATGAAGACCATGAACCACATCCCGGCCCCTTACACAGGCACCGTGCTGGCCATCCTGGTCAACGACGGTCAGCCCGTCGAATATGCCGAGCCGCTCGCGGTCATCGAGAAGGGCTGAGCGCTTCTTGGCATGTTCGACAAAATTCTGATCGCCAACCGGGGAGAGATTGCGCTTCGCATCGAACGTGCTTGCAAGGAGCTCGGCATTGCCACGGTCGCGGTGCACTCGACGGCGGACGCCGACGCCATGCATGTGCGGCTTGCTGATGAAAGCGTGTGCATCGGCGCTCCCCCCGCGAAGGACAGCTACCTCAACATTCCCCCGATCGTGTCGGCTTGCGAGATCACCGGCGCCGACGCAGTGCATCCGGGCTACGGCTTCCTTGCCGAGAACGCCCGCTTCGCGGAGATCCTCGAAGAGCATGAGATCACCTTCATTGGGCCCAGCGCCGAGCATGTTAGGCTCATGGGCAACAAGATCGAGGCGAAGCAGACCGCAAAGGCGCTCGGTCTTCCCCTGGTCCCCGGCTCGGACGGCCCCATCGCCGATCTCAAACAGGCGAAAAGGATTGCCCAAAACGTCGGCTACCCTGTGCTGGTCAAGGCAGCAGCCGGCGGTGGCGGCCGCGGCATGAAGGTCGCACATGTCCCGGAAGAGCTCGATGCGGCCCTTGCCACGGCCCGCATCGAGGCCAAGACGAGTTTTGCCGACGACACCGTCTATCTCGAGAAATATCTCAGCCGTCCCCGCCATATCGAAATCCAGGTGCTCGGCGACGGCAAGGGCAACGCCATCCATCTCGGCGAGCGCGATTGTTCGCTCCAGCGGCGTCATCAAAAGCTATGGGAGGAGGCCCTGTCGCCCGCCCTGAACGACAGCGAGCGAGCGCGCATTGGCGAAACCGTGGCGAAGGCCATGCGCGAGCTGCGCTATCGCGGTGTGGGCACCGTCGAGTTCCTCTACGAGGGGGGCGAGTTCTACTTCATCGAGATGAACACGCGGCTCCAGGTCGAGCATACGGTCACCGAGATGATCACCGGCATCGATCTGGTCATCGAGCAGATCCGTATTGCTGCTAGCGCCCCACTCACGCTCAAGCAACAGGACATTCGCTTCAACGGTCATGCCATCGAATGCCGGATCAACGCCGAGGACCCCCGTACCTTCCGCCCTTCGCCCGGGAAGATCACGCATTTCCATCCCCCGGGCGGACTCGGCGTCCGCGTCGATTCGGGAGCTTATGCGGGCTATACCATCCCGCCCTATTATGACAGCCTAATCGGTAAGCTGATCGTGCATGCGCGCACCCGCAACGAATGCCTGATGCGGCTGAAGCGGGCGCTTGGCGAGTTCGTCGTTGACGGCATCGACACGACGATCCCGCTGTTCAAGGCTCTGATCGCCGAGCCTGACATCGCCGATGGACGATATGATATCCATTGGCTCGAGAACTATTTGGCGTAACGCGCGAGAGAGACCCCCATGACCTCCATCAACGACGTCATGATCGAGATCACGCCGCAGGTGCTCCTAAAAGCCTATGCCTGTGGCATCTTTCCCATGGCGGAAAGCGCCGAAGACAACGCCCTTTACTGGATTGAGCCGGAGCGGCGCGGCATTCTGCCGCTCGACCGGGTGCATGTGCCGCGAAGGCTTGCCCGCACCATCCGGCAAGGCGGTTTTGAGGTCAGGATCGATAACGATTTCGACGCGGTGGTAGCGGGTTGCGCGGCACCGCGCGCCGGCAGGCGAAGCACCTGGATCAACGGCCGTATCCGCGGCCTCTATGCCGACCTGTTTGCTCTCGGCCACTGCCATACGGTCGAGATCTGGGAGGGGGATGAGCTGATCGGCGGCCTCTATGGCGTGCATCTCGGGCGTGCGTTTTTCGGCGAGAGCATGTTCTCCAAAGCCCGCGATGCCAGCAAGATAGCGCTCGTCTATCTCGTCGCCCGCCTCAAATTTGGTGGCTTCGAGCTCCTCGACACGCAGTTCGTGACCGGTCACCTCGCCCGCTTCGGCGCAATTGAGGTGGGGCGCGAGGAGTTTCAGCGATTGCTCGAGACAGCACTCTACTGCCCCGGAAATGGGAATATTGGGGAAGGCGGTGAGGCTGGCCGCGGTCGCTTGGGCGGGGCTTTAGGGGCTGCGGCCGGCGCCACGGCAGCGGGCTTTGGCGCTGGTGCTGCGGCGGGCGCCTCGGCGGCAGCAGGCGCCGCAGGTGCCGCCGCATTTTGCTCGCTTCCCGCGGGGGCGACGGGCGTCGAAGTCTTGCAACTCGTGAGCCAGACGTCGAAGACCGGATGCTCCACGGCGTGAAGGCCGGGGCTCTCAGCGAACATCCACCCGGTAAAAATACGCTCGACCTCGCCGTTTAGCTTGATCTCGTCTACCTCGACGAAAGAAGCGGTGTTTGGAGGCTCCGTGGGCGGGCGGGTATCGCAGACCCGCGGCGTCACTTTGAGCGCCCCGAATCGCACCGTATGATTGATCGGTATCTCAAGATGCGAGATGCGCCCTGTCACTTTGTCGAGGGCGGCAAACACGGCGATCGGATTTTGGATCTTGTCGGCGCGTGCATCCGGAGCGCCAAGCATCGCCACGTCGGCGATGAGACTGAGCAGGAGAGCGAGGCGAACGCGGGGTACTCCCGCTTCAGAGTGTTGCATCATGCCCCGCCTTTCTGAACCGGCGTCCCGCGTATCGCCCCGGCGCGCCCCGTGGCCAGCCAACGCCTCGACCATGAATCTGGCATAGGTGTGGCGAGGACACTGTGGTGCTTCCTGCCTCACCTGACCCGCTCGACGGCAAAGCAGAGCCGGATGTGATCTGCGGTCCTCCGCGTCGCAGAGCGAGGATCGCAATAGCTCGATGACCTTTGAGAAGACCTCGGTCCGTTCCCCCTCATGGATGCTTGAAGAAGGAGCGGCCGAACGTCTCGAGCCATCCCTGCATGCCGATATCGAGTTGGGTTGGGCGCGGCACGAGCATGATGGATTTGACGGTAAAACCCTCCCGCGTCGAGCAGACGCCGGGATTTGGCGACGGGCGGAAAGAACCTATTGCCAAAGCCGCCGAACTCGCCCACGAAACGGCCGTGAAGCTTGAGCGCGCGCGCCACGCCCGCGATCACGAGCTCGGGCCGACGCATCCAGCGAAGCGCCGCAATTGGTGAAGGCCGCATCGAACTCCGTTTCGAAGGGCAGCGTACGGCCATCGACCCTCTGCATTTGAGGCCTTTGGTGGCGGCCGCGGCAAGTAGCTCCTCCCCAAATCGTCGCCAAGCACGTCGGCACCGCCGCCGACGATCACCTCGGTCAGCACGCCATCGCCGCAGCCGGGGTCGAGAATACACTCGCCCCGCTTCGGCGCCAGCAGGTCGACGACGGGACGGGCACGCTTGGAGACGAAACGCCCCTTGCGGGCATAGTCATCAGCTGCCCAGTGCTGGAACCGGCTTCGGCGGCGGTC
>DASPOV010000044.1:0-6284 GCA_035625815.1 Methyloceanibacter sp. | reverse complement strand
CCCGCGCCTACACGACAGCCACAGTTCGAGCCAGCGAAGCCCGTCCGCGTCGCGGCCGAAGCGCCAAGCGAGGCTCAAGTGTGGCGCGCACCCGACAATGTGACGATCGAGCGCCGCCCCCCGCAATTGGCGGCGAGCGGGCTCCCGCAAGGAGTGCAGCCGCAGCGGCTGCCCCCGGTGCACAGCTTCGTGCCAGCGGCTCCGGCGACCGCCCAACGCCCGGTACGGCGTATGCCGAATATTGAAGAGTTTCCGCTTCCCGTGCAGAACGAGATCAAAGCACGTTCGGGGGCTGCCCCCACGCCGGGTCTTGCGGAGCAAAAGAAGAAGGTTGGCTTCCTCGAGCGTCTGGCTGGGGTTGCCCGTGGCCGCAAGAGCGAGGACGCCATCATGCCGGACAAGCGCGAACCGGAGTTCGGTGCGCCAAAGCCTGTGCCGATGGTGCCCAAAACCGTGGCGCCGAAGCCGGCAGAGGCACTTCCCAAAAGCCCGAAGATTGAACGGCCCACTGCCGACAGCGTGGTGGCCGCTGTGCCAAAACGGCTCGAGTCTCAGCCTAAGGTCGTCTCCATGGAGACGCGGGAGCCGGTGGACGAATCACCTGCCGACGACGATCTCGAAATCCCCGCGTTCCTGCGCCGTCGGGCGAAATAGGGTTGCTCAAGGCGAAACAAAAAGCACGGGAAACAAGTGGGCATGAAGGCTGAAAAGGCTGAGTTGTCAGTGGGTTAGGGTAAGCGTAAACTGGTAACACATTGAAAGAAACCGTGATTTGTCGCACCCATACCCGAGGGTTAAGGTTCCTCATTAATTGATCTCCGAGTTGAACAAGGCATGAAATGCCGGGACAGGGGATCAACGGGGGGCTCGGGGGTTCGTATCTTCGGGCCTGAGGGAACTCAAAGAACGGCTTGGGGGCCATGAAGGGGTTTATTGGGGCACGGCAAACTACGCTTGCCAGCGAAATCTCGATTACGGGCACGGGGGTTCACAGCGGAGCGCCTGTCTCCATCATCCTTTATCCGGCTGATGGCGATACCGGGCTACGCTTCCTTCTCTCCAATGGCGACGCCGAGAACGCTGAGATCACTGCCGACCAGCGGTATGTGACTGGCGTGACATTATGTACCGTGCTTGGCGATGGCAATGGCTCCTCCGTTGCGACGGTCGAGCATCTGCTCGCAGCGCTTCGCGGCCTTGGCGTCGACAATGCTCTGATCGAGATCGACAGTCCAGAAGTTCCGATCATGGATGGCAGCTCCGCCCAATTCGTCGAAGCCATCGACGAGGTCGGGCTGGTCGAGCTTGATGCTCCCCGTCGCTACCTGAAGGTCTTGAAACGCGTAGGCGTGGAGGATGCGGGCGCCTCTGGCGAGCTGTCTCCGCATAACGGTTTCCATCTTGACGTCGAGATCAATTTCGACTGCGCTATGATCGGCCGCCAAAGAATCGAGATTGATCTCAATCCTGGTTCTTTCCGCCGTGAACTTTCGCGCGCGCGCACCTTCGGCTTCATGAAGGATGTGGAGCGTCTATGGGCCGCGGGTCTCGCGCTTGGCGCTTCTCTCGAAAATACCGTCGCCATCGGCGACGACCGCATCATCAATCGCGAAGGTCTCCGCTATTCGGATGAGTTCGTTCGCCACAAGGCGCTCGATGCCGTTGGCGACTTGGCGCTTGCCGGTGCGCCCATCCTCGGTGCCTATCGGTCCCGTCGCGGAGGCCATCGTCTGAACAGCCTCGTGCTTAAGGCGTTGTTCGCCGATGCCGAGGCCTGGACGCTGGTCGAAGCTCCGCGACCCTTCCGCGAGGTTCGTCACGCCGAGCTCAGCCACCGCCTTGCCGCTGCGAATTTCGCGGCCGAGCGCAGCTAACGGTTAAACCCACTAGCCCAGATTGCTTCGCGTTTCGCGCGAAGTTGGTTGTCGCCGCGTTCTCACGCGGGCAGCCGGGCATGCGCTCGCGCCGAATGGTGGCGTGAGAGCAAAAAAACACCATAATCAACGGGTTGGCTGCTACCCGTCTGCACGAGGCGCGAAGTTTCCGTGGGAAGCCTGCCGGCCGGCCCGGATATTTGCGCAAAACCAGGGGGCGAGAGGCGAATTTCGGGTTCCGCCGGGACGAAAAGCGCTCTAGCCTGGTCATTGTTAAGGCGGCTCGTAAGGCCGTCCCGTTGCGAACCGCATGATTGGGGGCGGGTCTTGAGGGTCACGAGGAAAAGCTGGCGTCTGGCGCCGCGAGGCTTTGACCGGTCGCGTCTGGCCTTTATTTGTTCGGTCCTGATCCTCGCCGCGAGCCTCGTTTCCGGCTGTGGCTCCTGGTTCGGCAAGAAGAAGGACGCCGACGGCGACCCCGCCGCGCCCGATGTGATCTACGGTAGGGCTGATGCGCTTCTCGACAGGCAGAGCTACGAAGACGCGGCCAAACAGTATGAAGAGGTCGACGTCAATCACCCCTATTCCCAGGAGGCGCGGCGGGCGATCGTGATGTCGGCCTTTGCCTATTACAAGGCCGGCAAATACGACGACGCGGTCTCTGCCGCGGATCGCTATCTGACCCTGCACCCAGGGACCCCCGAGTCCGACCTCGCGCAGAACATCATCGGCATGAGCTATTATGTCCAGGTGCTCGATCCGAAGCGGGACCAGACCAACGCCCGCAAGTCGTTGCAGGCTTATCAGACACTGCTCCAGCGCTATCCGGATTCCCGCTATGCCGCCGAGGCGGAGAACCGCACGCGGATCTTGCGTGATCTGTTGGCGGCGAGCGAGATGCAGGTCGGTCGGTTCTATCTGCGCCACGGAAACTATCTCGCGGCGGTCAACCGCTTCCGCGTCGTTGTGACCGACTACCAGACCACGGCGCAAATTGAAGAGGCCTTGAGCCGCCTCACGGAGGCCTATATTGCCTTGGGTATCATCCCCGAGGCACAGACTGCCGCCGCCGTCCTTGGCTACAACTATCCGGATAGTAAGTGGTACCGCAACTCCTTCACGCTATTGCAAAAATACGGCACTAGGCCGCAAATGCATGAAGGGTCGTGGATCACCAAGACTTGGAAGGGCGACGGCAAGCCCGCCTGACGCGAGTGCCATGCTATCCGCTTTGTCGATCCGCGACATCGTTCTGATCGACCGGCTCGATCTCGAATTCGGTCAGGGACTCTGTGTGTTGACCGGCGAGACGGGCGCCGGAAAATCGATCCTGCTCGATGCCTTCACTCTCGCCATCGGCGGCCGTGGCGACGTTTCGCTGGTGCGGCGCGGCGCGACCCAAGGGCAGGTGACCGCGACTTTTGAGCCATCCCCGGATCATCCTGTATTGAGGCTCCTCACCGAAAATGGCCTGGAGGCGCGTGGGACCCTGATCCTGAGGCGCATTCAGTCCGCTGACGGCCGCACCCGCGCCTTCATCAACGACGTCGCCGTGGGCGTGCAGCTCTTGCGCCAGGTGGGCCAGGCGCTGGTCGAGATCCATGGCCAACACGACGACAGGGCGCTTATCGATCCGGGCGGCCACCGTGACCTCGTCGATGCTTTCGGTGATTTGAGCGGCGAGGCGAAGGCTGTCTCGGCTGCCTGGGAGGCTTGGCGGTGTGCCGAGGATGAGCGGGTTCGCCATGCGAACGAGATAGCCGCGATCCGCGCTCACGCCGACTATGTCAGCCATGCGCTGGATGAGCTTGTGGGCCTCAATCCGCAAGCCGGAGAGGAGAAGGCGCTTGCCTCCCGCCGGCAGCTGATGATGCATGCCGAGAAGATTGCTGGGGAGCTGAATGAGGCTCTGGACGCTCTGCAAGGAGAGGGGACCACCGGCGCGCGACTTGCTGCGGCGCTCCGCGGTATCGAGCGCCAGGCAGGAGCCAGTGGAGCGTTGCTGATGTCCGTGGCGGAAGCGCTTGAGCGGGTGCTCGCCGAGACGAACACCGCGTGCTCCAAGATTGAGGAGGCCCTTGCCGCGACGCTCTACGAGCCGCACGAGCTAGAGCGCGCCGAGGAGCGCCTGTTCGAGCTCCGCGCTCTTGCCCGCAAGCACCGAGTTGCCGTGGACGATTTGCCGGCTCTTGTCGCCCGCCTCGAAACCGAGCTTGCCGCGCTGGATCAGGGTGAGACCAGGCTCGAGGAACTGACCGCCACCACTCTCGCCGCGCGTGAGATTTACGCGAGTGCCGCCTTACATCTGAGCGAAGCCCGCAAAGCTGCGGCGGAGCGGCTCGATGCAGAGGTTGCGGCCGAGCTTGCGCCGCTTAAGCTCGACAAGGCGCGGCTCTTCACGAGGATCGAAACCGGGACTGTCTATGAAGGCGGTCCTCATGGTCTCGATCGCGTGGCATTTTGGGTGCGCACCAACCTCGGCACCGAGCCGGGACCCTTGATGAAGGTTGCATCCGGCGGCGAGCTTGCGCGCGTGATCCTTGCGCTGAAGGTGGTGCTCGCGGCCCGCGGCTCGGCGCCGACGCTAGTCTTCGACGAGGTGGATGCAGGCGTGGGCGGTGCCACCGCCGCGGCGGTCGGAGAACGACTGGCGGGACTGGGTGCCAATGTCCAGGTCCTCGCCGTGACTCATGCGCCGCAGGTGGCGGCGCTGGCCGATGAGCATATGCTTATTGCCAAGGAGGCCGTGCATGGGCCCGACGGCGAGACCATGGCAACACGTGTGCTCGTGCTCGATGGCGAACGCCGGCGCGAGGAGATCGCACGCATGCTCGCCGGCCAAACCATCACCGAGGAGGCGCGTGCGGCGGCCAAGCGGCTGATGAGCAGATCGGCATGAGCAAGGCCAAGAGTACGGGCAAGCGAACAGCGAACTCCGAGCTGAAGCCGGTCAGCCGCTTGAGCGAGGACGAAGCCGCTGCCGAGCTCGAGCGCCTAGCTCGGGAGATCGCCCACCACGACGCGCTGTACTACCGGGAGGATCAACCCGACATTTCTGACGCGGAGTATGACGCTCTCCGCGAGCGGAATATCGCGATCGAGGGCCGTTTTCCCCATCTGATCCGCGAGGACAGCCCATCCACGCGCGTGGGCGCTGCGCCCGTCGAGGTCTTCGGCAAGGTCATGCACCGCGTCCCCATGCTCTCCCTCGGCAACGTGTTCGATGACGAGGGTGTGCGTGATTTCTTGGAGCGCATCCGGCGCTTCCTAGGTCTCGACACGATCGAGGGGCTGACCTTCACCGCCGAGCCCAAGATCGACGGACTGTCCATCACCCTTCGTTACGAGAAGGGCAGGCTCACCCAAGGGGCCACCCGTGGCGACGGGTATCAGGGCGAGAACGTCACGGCCAATGTACGCACCATCGCCGACGTCCCTCAGACGATCAGGGCCAAGACCTTTCCCGATCCCTTCGAAGTGCGCGGCGAAATTTACATAAGCCGCGCAGCCTTCCAGCGCCTCAACGAAGGGCAAGCGGAGCGCGGCGAACGCACCTTCGCCAATCCGCGCAACGCTGCGGCTGGATCCTTGCGCCAGCTCGACTCCGCCATCACCGCGTCGCGGCCCTTGCACTTTTTTGCCTATGGCTGGGGTGAAGCGCCGAAGCTGCCCGCCGACACCCAATGGGGCGTGTACCAGGCGCTGCTTAGCTGGGGCTTCCCAGTTAATCCACTGATGCGGCTGACGCAAAGCGTCGAGGGGATGCTCGAGACGTATCGTGATATCGAAAGCAGGCGCGCTGGCCTCGACTACGATATCGACGGCGTCGTGTATAAACTCGACCGGCTCGACCTGCAGCAACGCTTGGGCTTCGTCTCGCGCTCGCCGCGTTATGCCGTCGCCCATAAATTCCCCGCCGAGAAGGCGACCACACTCTTGCGCGACGTCGAGATCCAGGTCGGGCGCACCGGAGCGCTCACGCCGGTCGCCAAGCTCGAACCGGTGACCGTCGGCGGCGTGGTGGTGCAGAACGCCACGCTGCACAATGAGGATGAGATCGCGCGGAAGGATCTGCGCATCGGCGACACCGTGATCGTCCAGCGCGCCGGCGACGTGATACCGCAGATTCTCGGAGTAGTTGACGCGAAGCGTCCGAAGGGCACGAAACGATTCAGCTTTCCGACTGTCTGTCCAGCCTGCGGCAGTCGTGCCGTGCGCGATGTCGATCCCGTCAGCGGCAAGGAGGACGCAGTCAGGCGGTGCACCGGCGGGCTGATCTGTCCGGCGCAGCGGGTTGAGCGGCTCAAGCATTTCGTATCGCGGAACGCCTTCGATATCGAGGGTTTGGGCGAAAAGCACATCAAGGCCTTCTATAACGACGGGCTGATCCAATCGCCCCAGGACATTTTC
>DASPOV010000043.1:0-2927 GCA_035625815.1 Methyloceanibacter sp. | reverse complement strand
AATAAAAGGATGAAGGCGTGGATGAGTTGGGAGGGCGGGTACCAGTCGGAGAGGCGCTCTGAGTTCTCCGAGCTCATCCACGCCGTGCCAGAGCTTGACATAGCCGGATTTGCAGATCGGCTCGCGGCCATGCCAAGCGGGTTGCAGCCTGCAGTGCGATGAGGCCGAGGCACGACCCCAGTGCGGATGAGCTTCACGGCCGGCATCTAGGCCGAGATTCGGCCTGCCGTCATCCCGGTTCAAACCCCTTGCGGGCTCAGCTTCAGGGGCCTAAGCCTTGCGGCAAGGACCTTTCACCCCGACATTGCTGGGCAATGACTTCCAAGACCATTTCCATCCGCGGCGCGAGGGAGCACAACCTCAAAAATATCTCGCTGGACTTGCCTCGTGAGAAGCTCGTCGTGATCACCGGGCTTTCGGGCTCCGGCAAGTCGTCGCTTGCCTTCGACACCATCTATGCCGAGGGCCAGCGCCGCTACGTCGAGTCGCTCGCGGCCTACGCGCGCCAATTCCTTGACATCATGCAGAAGCCCGACGTGGACCATATCGAGGGCCTGTCGCCGGCGATCTCCATCGAGCAGAAGACGACCTCGCGCAACCCGCGCTCCACGGTCGGCACAGTCACGGAGATCTACGACTATATGCGGCTCCTGTTCGCCCGTGTCGGAGTGCCTTATTCGCCGACGACCGGGCTTCCCATCGAGAGCCAGGTCGTTAGCCAGATGGTCGACCGCGTGCTCGCTCTGCCTGAAGGCACGCGGCTCTATCTGCTTGCACCGATTGCGCGTGGCCACAAGGGCGAGTTCAAAAAGGATTTCGCCGAGCTCCAGAAGAAGGGCTTCCAGCGGGTGAAGGTTGACGGCCGCTTCTACGAGATCGCGGAGGCCCGCGCGCTCGACAAGAACATTAAGCACGACATCGACGTGGTGGTGGATCGCTTGGTAGTGCGGCCCGACATGAGTGCGCGACTCGCCGATTCCTTCGAGGCCGCCCTTGCCCTAGCCGATGGCATCGCCGCAGTGGAGTTTGCCGACCGACGTGCCCTGCCGGGCTTGACCTGGCGATCCAGTGACGCCGACGTCGAGCAGATTGCCCTTGATGCCCAGATAAAGTCCGGCATGGCGGGAAGGGTGGAGGAGAGGATCATCTTCTCGGCGAAGTTCGCGTGTCCGGTCTCGGGCTTCACCATCGAGGAGATCGAGCCCCGCCTCTTCTCCTTCAACAATCCGTACGGCGCCTGCCCCGCCTGCGACGGGCTCGGCACGGAGCTGTTCTTCGAGCCAGACCTCGTCGTACCTGACGAAAATCTCAGCCTCAATCGCGGCGCCATCGCGCCCTGGGCGCGCACCTCCGCGACCTCGCCCTATTACCAGCAGACCCTGGAGGCGCTCGCCCGCGCCTATCGGCAGCCCATGACCAAGCCGTGGAAGTCGCTGCCGGTGGACTTCCGCAATGTCGTGCTGTACGGCTCGGGCGAGGACGAGATCACCTTCACCTATGACGATGGCGTCCGCCACTACTCGACCACCAAGCGCTTCGAGGGGGTGATCACCAATATCGAGCGACGCTGGCGCGAAACGGAATCCTCTTGGGTGCGGGATGAGCTGTCGCGCTTCCAATCGAATCATTCTTGCCAAGCGTGCGGGGCCCATCGGCTGAAATCCCAGGCGCTTGCTGTGAAGATCGACGGGCGACATATCGGCCAGGTGGCCGACATGTCGATCCGCGAGGCGTGCCATTGGTTCGAAAACCTACCCGCGAAGCTCACGCCAACGCAGAACGAGATCGCCGAGCGCATCCTGAAGGAGATCGGCGAGCGCCTGAACTTTTTGAATGATGTTGGCCTCGACTATCTGACTTTGGCACGCTCCAGCGGCACGCTGTCGGGCGGCGAGAGCCAACGCATCCGGCTTGCCTCGCAGATCGGATCGGGGCTCACCGGCGTGCTCTATGTGCTCGACGAGCCCTCCATCGGGCTCCACCAGCGCGACAATGCGCGGCTGCTCGAGACACTCGATCGTCTTCGTGATCTCGGTAACAGCGTCATCGTTGTGGAGCATGATGAGGAGGCCATCCTCACCGCCGACCATGTGGTGGATATGGGCCCGGGCGCCGGCGTCCATGGCGGCGAGGTGGTGGCCGAAGGCACGCCCGAGCAGGTGATGGGCAATCCGGAGAGCCTCACCGGGCAATATCTCACGGGCTTCAGGCAGATCCCGATGCCGAAGGAGCGGCGCAAGCCTACGCGCGGGCGCAGGCTCACGGTGGTTGGTGCACGGGCGAATAACCTCAAGAACATCACCGTGGACATTCCGCTGGGGCTGTTCACCGCGGTTACCGGCGTGTCTGGCGGCGGCAAAAGCACCTTCCTCATCGAGACGATGTACCGCGCCGTGGCGCGGAAGCTCACCGGCGCGCGCGAGCATCCAGGCGGGCATGATGCGATCGAGGGCCTTGAGCATCTCGACAAGGTCATCGACATCGACCAGTCGCCGATCGGGCGCACGCCGCGCTCGAACCCCGCCACCTATACCGGGGCCTTCACGCCGATCCGCGAATGGTTCGCGGAGCTGCCCGAGGCCAAGGCGCGCGGCTACAAGCCGGGGCGCTTTTCCTTCAACGTCAAAGGCGGGCGCTGCGAGTCTTGCCAGGGCGACGGCGTCATCAAGATCGAGATGCACTTCCTGCCCGACGTCTACGTCACCTGCGACGTCTGCAAGGGCAAGCGCTATGACCGCGAGACGCTGGAGATCAAGTTCAAGGGCAAGTCCATCGCCGACGTGCTCGACATGACGGTCGAGGAGGCCGCCGAGTTGTTCAAGGCGGTACCTTCGGTGCGCGACAAGCTCGAGACGCTGAGGCGCGTGGGCCTCGGCTACATCCATGTCGGCCAGCAGGCGACGACGCTCTCAGGCGGAGAGGCGCAG
>DASPOV010000042.1:0-2337 GCA_035625815.1 Methyloceanibacter sp. | reverse complement strand
AGGACACGGCAATCGGAAGCGTGGGATGCAGGACGCGGCAGACGAGATCACTTTGCGCGACGAGGAGGGAGTGCTTCGCCCTGACTTCCTGCGCGCCGTCGAAACCGCGCTCGATGCGGACGACGCCAAGACCGTGCGCGAGCTCACGGTCGATCTGCACAAAGCCGACCTTGCCGATCTCATTCAGCTGCTGCGCCCTGACCAGCGCGAACCTCTCATCGCCACGCTTGGCCGCGACTTCAATGCCGCAGCGCTCTCCGAGCTCGATGAAGGCGTGCGCGACCAGGTGCTGGAGGCGATGCCTAAGGAGGCGGTCGCAGAGGCACTGCAGCAGCTCGACTCGGACGAGGCGGTCTACGTCATCGAGGACCTGGACAAGCAAGACCAGTCCGACATTCTGGCCAAGCTTCCGTCCTTCGAGCGGGCGACTATCGAGCGAAGCCTCGAATATCCCGAAGATTCCGCCGGCCGCATCATGCAAACGGATTTCATCGCCGTGCCGCCCTTCTGGTCAGTGGGGCAGACCATCGATTACATGCGCGACGCAGAGGATTTGCCAGACCGCTTCTATGAGGTCTTTGTCGTCAATCCGTCATTTCACCTGATCGGCTCGGTGGCACTCGATCGACTGCTCCGCTCCAAGCGGCCGGTCAACATCGAGTCGATCACCGACAGCGACATTCACCCAATCGCCGTGTCCTCTGACCAGGAGGAGGTGGCGCGCACCTTCGAGCGCTATAATCTGACCTCGGCGCCGGTGATCGATCCTGATCGAAGGTTGCTTGGCGTCATCACCGCCGACGACGTGGTCGAGGTAATCCAGGAGGAAGCATCCGAAGATATGCTGAGACTCGGTGGTGTCGCGGGCGAATCGATCTCTGACCCTGTCTGGCAGACGACCAAGCACCGCTTCATCTGGCTCTTCGTCAATCTCGGTACGGCGATCCTCGCGTCCTTTGTGATCAGCCTGTTTGACGCCACCATTCAGCAGATGGTGGCGCTCGCCGTGCTCATGCCGATCGTGGCGTCCATGGGCGGCAACGCCGGGACGCAGACCATGACGGTGGCGGTGCGCGCGCTCGCCACGCAGGATCTCGGCGCGGTCAACGCGGTTCGGGTCATCGGCCGCGAGACCATCGTGGGTCTGCTCAACGGGCTCATGTTTGCGGTCATCATGGGCGTGATCGCCTTCTATTGGTTCGGCAGTGGCCAGCTCGGGATCGTGATCGGCGCCGCCATGGTGATCAATCTCTTGGTTGCGGCACTGTCAGGCATCCTCATCCCGCTGGGGCTGCACGCGCTCGACCTCGATCCGGCCATCGCGTCGGGCGTGTTCGTTACCATGATGACCGACTGCGTCGGCTTCTTCGCCTTTCTCGGTCTCGCCGCCTTATGGCTGACGTGAGGAGCCTTCGCTCGGATGTTCTTCTATTTCGCCAAGGTGCTGTGGTTCCTGTTGCAGCCATCCACGCTAATCGCGCTGCTCATCGCCTATGGCTCAACCTTGATCTGGACGGGATGGGCACGATGGGGACGGCGTTTCGTCACCTTCGGCGCAATCCTACTGCTGGTCGCTGGCCTCTCGCCACTCGGCAATGCCCTCATCCTGCCGCTGGAAGACCGCTTCCCGCGCGCCAATCTCGACAAGCCGCCGGCGCCAACTGGCTTCATTGTGCTTGGGGGCGCCGAGGACAGGCTGGTGGGGCAGGCGCGCAAGGCGCCAACGCTGAACGAGGCGGGAGAGCGAATCGTGGAGACGGTCATGCTGGCTCGCAAATTTCCGGAGGCGAAGATCGCCTTCAGCGGCGGTGATGCCGGCATTTTCTATACCTTCGACTCCGAGGCAGCAGGGGCAGCGCGCATGCTCACGGATATGGGAGTCGCACCCAACCGGCTGGTACTCGAAGCTAGCGCCCGCGATACCTATGAGAACGCCGTCTATCTCAAGGCCGAACTCGACAAGCTTGGCCTGCTCGGTCCCGGCAAACGCTGGGTGCTGATCACGTCGGCCTACCACATGCCGCGCGCCATGGCCTCCTTCCACGGAGCGGGCTTCGAAGTCGAGCCATGGCCGGTGGATTACCGGACGCGGGGACGCGCCGATCTCATCCGCCCCTTTGACAAGGTCTCGGAAGGTTTGCGGAGGGTGGATGTGGCCACGCGCGAATGGGTTGGCCTGTTTGCCTATCGGCTTGCTGGACGGAGCGATTCGCTGTTCCCAGCGCCCAGGGTCGCGAGCGCGGCTGCGACCTCGTATCTGATGCAAGCCGGGTTCTCCATGTCGACCCAATTCTTGAGATAGCTCGCGGCGCGAAAGTCTGCGCCCTCTTCGCCGCC
>DASPOV010000041.1:0-4763 GCA_035625815.1 Methyloceanibacter sp. | reverse complement strand
GGGCAATGGTAAGCGCGCTGGGGGCAGAGTCCGTCAGCGCCGGGAGAATGGCATTAGCGATGGCGAGTGAGACTAGCGGACCGCCCTCGATGGACGATACCCGATCCCGCACGAGAGCTAAGGCGCGAAGAGCTGCGATCACGGCGCCGAAGCCACGAAGCTTGCAACACTGAAGGCCGGCAGCGCCGAGGCATTGGCGCCGGCATCCATGCTTGCCGGCACCGACGGCAGGCGACGGTAGTTCATCGCGATCAACGTAACAATCGTGGCAAAGAGCGCAACCACAACGCCCCGGACGCCGTCGACCGCGGACAGCGAAGTGGCACCCCACCGTTCCTCGGCGAAAAAGCTCGTATCGAGCCGCCGCAGCACAAAGAGGCTCATGGCGAGATTGACGAGGATGACCACGCTCCAGCCGCGGTAGGACAGCCAGAGGAGCAGTCCGAGGCCGACAAAGCACCGCGTCAAATGTGGTCGCGAAGGTCGTCAAGATCGAGGGTGGAGCGGGCGCCGAGATCGGCTGAATGCGTCGCGAGAAATGCTTCCGCCGAGCGGCGGCCTTCATTGCGCAACATGCAGAAGAACTCCCACTCGGCATTGAGCTTGGAGGAATAGCCGAGCTCGGTCATGGTGGAGCTCGAGATGCGATGGATGCGCATCCCGGCCCAACGGGCACCCTCGCTATTGCCCGGGTCGGAAACCTGTTGAAGCACTGCTATCATCCGAAGTTCCTTAAGCAGGGTCGCGTTGAAGGAAACCTCGTTGATACGGTTGACAATGTCGCGGGCGCTGCGCGGCGTGCCGGGCCGTTCGACGGGATTGACTTGCACCAGGATCGTATCGCTCGACGCGCATTCGCGGACCAGAGGCGTGATGGTGGGATTGCCTGCATAGCCACCGTCCCAATAAGCCTCGCCGTCGATTTCTATGGCCTGGAAGAGCGTCGGCAGGCAGGCCGACGCAAGCAGAACCTCAGGCGTCAATTTGGCATTGCGGAAAACGTGACCTCGCCCGGTATGTACATTGGTGGCGGTGACGAAGAGCTTCACGGGCGCCTTGGCGACGCGCGTGAAGTCGATGCAGTCCTCCAGGATGTCGCGCAAGGGGTTGGCGCCGTGCGGATTGAGATCGTAGGGCGAGAAGATGCGCGCCATCAGATCGAGCGTCAGGAACATGGGAGAGGTGTCGAGCGTCCATCGCCCGAGCATGATATCGAGGGGCGTGCGGCGGAAGGGGCTGAGCAGAGCGGCATCTGAGACGCGCCGCCAGAACTGCTCTAGCGCGGCCTTGGCGCCGTCCGTGCCACCCGCGGCTTGGCCACTAATCAAGACGGCGGCGTTCATCGCGCCGGCTGAGGTTCCGGAAATGCCCTCGATCTGAAGCCGGGACTCCTCAAGCAGCCGGTCGAGGACCCCCCAGGTGAAGGCCCCGTGGGCGCCACCACCTTGCAATGCGAGGTCTACGAGGATGGGAGGGTCGTCGCGGTTGCTGTTAGACTTCATTGAGACTTCCGACATGGAATGCGGCAGGAGGGGAGGTTACGGCGATCGGGCCTCGATTGTCATCCGATGGTTCCGCCCTCATACCCGATTGCGCAGATTGACTCAGGGCGCATGTGGAAGCTCCCGCCCATTACTAATATGGACGGGCGCCAGTAAACCACAAATGGGCGTGACCCGCCGGGGCAGACCCCGACGGGTCAGGACGGAGAGTCGAGCGTCAGCAGAGGCGGCGGGGCTAGCCGCGATATTCCTGGACGCGGGTGGCACGTAAGCCGGGCAGACCGTGCTTGTCGATGGACCGCTGCCAGCTCAGGAACTCGTCAACGGTGAGCGTGTAGCGCTCGCAGGCTTCCTCGAGGCTGATCAGGCCGCCGCGGACCGCGGCAACCACCTCGGCCTTGCGGCGAATGACCCACCGTTGGGTATCCCGGGGCGGCAGATCGGCGACGGTAAGCGGACTGCCGTCGGGGCCGATCACATATCTGACGCGGGGCCTAAAATGATCAGTCATGTTACAACACCATAGGCTCAAGAGCCGATACGCACTCTTCGAGCGAACCCTAGCGCGAGCCTAACCCGCCGCATTTAAGATTTGCCTAAGCCCTGAGGTAAAAAGAACCCTGGCAAAGCCCTTAAAAATAAATCAATTTTGCCATCTATCGGGAGGCCGCGGAGCGCCTAGCGGACCAAGCGCTTTGGCTTGCATGGTGCTCACCCGGCCCCTATCTTTTGCGCGCAATGACGCCACTTCTGGTGCCGCGGGCTAGCGGGAAGCCTGCGAGTATTGTGGCAAGACCTATACTGGAAACTCCGAGCCTAAGATCCGTGGATTCATCCAAGCCCGAGGGGCTCAACAGCCTTTATCTGCCGGGGCGGCCAACCGACACGCGGGTAGTGGTGGCCATGTCCGGAGGGGTTGATTCCTCCGTCGTTGCGGCCCTCTTGCGGAGCCAGGGCTATGACGTAGTAGGCATCACGCTCCAGCTCTACGATCACGGTCAGGCGGTTGGCCGCAAGGGCGCATGTTGCGCCGGCCAAGATATCCGGGACGCTCGCCGGGTGGCGGACGCTTTGGGGGTTCCTCACTTCGTCCTCGATTATGAGGCGACGTTCGCCGAAGCCGTCATGGGCGAGTTCGCCGACAGCTATCTTGCTGGCGAGACGCCGGTGCCGTGCGTAGCCTGCAACCAGAAGATCAAGTTCCGCGATCTGTTGCGCACGGCGGAGGAGCTCGGCGCCTCGGCGCTCGCTACCGGTCATTACGTCAGGAGCGCTCCCGGCCCGCGTGGCTTCGAGCTTTACCGGGCGCAGGATGCCGAGCGTGACCAGAGCTATTTTCTGTTCGCCACCACCTCCGACCAGCTTAAATTCCTGCGCTTTCCCCTCGGGGACCTCGACAAGGCGGCTACCCGCAAACTCGCACGTGATTTCGGGCTTCCGACCGCGGAGAAGTCGGATAGCCAGGATATCTGTTTTGTGCCCACGGGGCGCTATACGCAGATCATAGAACGCTTGCGCCCAGGCGCCGCGGAGCCAGGCGATATCGTCCATGTCGACGGGCGCGTGCTTGGCCGGCATGGGGGTATCATCAATTATACGATAGGCCAGCGGCGCGGGATCGGCGTGGCGGCAGCTGAGCCCCTCTATGTGGTAAGGCTCGACGCACAGCGCCGCGAGGTGGTGGTTGGCCCGAGGGAATGGTTGCTCACGCGCCACATCCACCTTCGAGACGTGAATTGGCTTGGCGATGAGCCCTTGGAGGACACCCCAGAGCACGGTAAGGATGTCTTGGCGAGGATCAGATCGAGCGGACCCTTGCAGCCGGCAACGCTGCGGGTTGAGCCTTCCGGGGTCAAGGTCGAGCTCGCCGAAGGCGAGGATGGTGTATCGCCCGGACAGGCTTGCGTGCTTTACGCTACCGATGAGCGGGGGGATCGGCTTCTTGGTGGCGGCTGGATCAAGTCGACCGGCGGAGCGAGGCCGATGCGAGATGGTCAGTGCGCCAGACAAGTAGTAGCGGTTCCTATGGGTCGCCCAGAGTGGGCATGAGGTAATAGAGGGTAGGTTGGGTTCTAGAGCTGACCTGTTGGACGTGGCTTCCGTACGCCATGCTTATCGACGCTGGGCACCGGTGTACGATTTCACCTTCGGCACCGTTGCCGAGGCGGGTCGCAAGCACGCAGTGAAGATCATCAACCGGCGCAAGGGGCGGGTGCTTGAGGTCGGCGTCGGCACCGGTCTGTCGCTGCCCTGCTATGGAAAGCATCTCGACGTCACTGGCATCGATCTTTCGCCGGAGATGCTGTGGAAGGCGAAAGGGCGGGTTGAACGGCAGAAGCTTGACAACGTGGCGGGACTTCACGAGATGGACGCCGGTGCGCTTGCCTTTCCAGACGAGAGTTTCGATACCGTGGTCGCCATGTATGTGATGACCGTCGTGCCGGACGCGACGAAGGTGATGCGGGAACTCGAGCGCGTCTGTGCGACCGGCGGCGAAGTGATCCTCGTCAATCATTTTAGCCAAGAGCTGGGCATCCGCGGCTTCGTCGAGCGCAGGCTCGCGCCGATGGCGACGGCGATCGGGTGGCGGTCCATATTCACGCTCGATCGGGTGCTCGTTTGCGAGGATTTGCGGCTCGCCGAACAGAGGACGCTTTGGCCCTTTGGCCTCTTCACCATGCTCCGCTTCGTTAAGCAGCCCGGCTGTGAAGTGGCGCGCGGGGGCGCCGGCAACGCTGTCTTGCCGGCAGGCACAAGAGCGCTGAGGCCGAGGGCAAGCCGGCCACTGCCGCTGAAGGCAAAGCTCAAATGGTCGGTGGGACGTGCGATTGTGCTGAGCCGGCGCTTGCTTGACACCCGTTATTGGCGCTCCTTATATCGGCGACTTTCCAGCCAAATGGCGGAGTAGCTCAGCTGGTTAGAGCAGCGGAATCATAATCCGCGTGTCGGGGGTTCGAGTCCCTCCTCCGCTACCAATAAAATCAATAACTTAGCCCAAAATCGACCCCAAAGCGGTGTTGCAACCGCTTTTGAGGCTTCTCAAGCGTTTTCAAGGCCTTACCATCCATTACCAAAGATTCCATGCAACACGGATGCAACACGGTGTTCGCGCAACACTCTTGCTGTCCTCCACACCGCAAATGTAACGACGGCGCTTGATTTGTGGCTGTCAGGTTTTGCATCGGAGAACACCCGCCTGTGCCGCGGCGTGGAATTTTGACCCCGTTAGAGGGGTGATCGGCGTCGAAAACTGACCCCTTA
>DASPOV010000040.1:0-2759 GCA_035625815.1 Methyloceanibacter sp. | reverse complement strand
AACATCGGCCCCGGTGGCTTGCGCGGCCTCGGCAAGGCGCAAATCGGCGATGTCGAGCGCGTTGGCGCGGGCAAGGAGGCGTAACGCGGCGGCCGCGTCGGCTGAACCGCCGCCAATGCCGGCGGCCCCTGGCAGGCGTTTGACCAGCACGAAGCTGCCAAGTTCCAGTCCGGGCACCCGGCGCGCGAGCGCGCGAGCGCTTTTAAGCACCAGATTATCGCTGATCGGGCCAATCGCCTGCGCAAATGGACCGCTCACACTGAGGCCCAAGGGCTCCCCAGGCAGGAGACTGAGGCGATCACCAAAGCGCGCGAAGGCAACGAGGCTTTCGAGTTCGTGGTAGCCATCGGGGCGCCGGCCGCGAATCGCCAGCGTCAGATTGACCTTGGCCGGCGCCTCTTCGATCAGTGCCGGGCGCCCCGAAGTCGCGCCCATGGGGTTTCGTCACCCGCCGTTGCCAGGCTTTTTCTTAGCCGCCTCGGCCGACGAGGACGTTTCGTCCAATAGCCCGGATTTGAGCTTTTCGGCGATCTTCTTGAGATCATCGGGTTCCGGATTGAGGTCGCGCGCGTGGGCCCACTGGAACTGGGCCTCAAGCGTGCGTCCGACCCTCCAGTAGGCATCGCCCAGGTGGTCGTTGATGGTCGGATCCTCGGGCTTGAGTTCGACCGCGCGCTCCAGATGCTTGACGGCCTCGTCGTTATTGCCGGTCCGGAAATACGCCCACCCTAGCGAATCAACGATATAGCCGTCGTCGGGTCGCTGTTCGACGGCGCGCTGGATCATGCGCATGCCCTCATCGAGATGCACGCCCTGATCGATCCATGAATAGCCCAGGTAGTTGAGCACATGCGGCTGATCGGGGTAGAGCACCAACGCTTCCTTAAGATCGGATTCCGCCTTGGACCATTGTTTGTCGCGCTCGTAACAAATGCCGCGGAAATAGTAGAATGGCCAATTGGGTTTGTCGGGATGGCCAAGGTTGTCGATCCCCTTGGAGTAGACATCCGCGCAGCTACCGAAATCCTTGCGCCCGCGCAAGACGTTGCCCAGCGCCATGATGGCCTCGAGATCGTTGGGACGCTCGGCGACCAGCTTCTGAAGATGGGCTTTGGCCTCCTCGGACTTGTCGAGCGTGTCGAGGTCCATCGCCATTTGGATCTCGGCATTCCGCCGCAACGGGGATTCTTCCGGCACCTTCTCATAAGCCTTGATGGCAAGCTGGGGCTTCTTGAGGTTCTCAAACAGATCCGCCAGCGATAGCAGCGGGAGCGGTTGTTCGGGCGCGAGATAGATCGCGAGCTGCAGATAGATGAGGGCGAGATCCTCTCCGCCCTGCCGGCCGAGCGAAGTGCCGAGGCCATAGAGGACCTCGGAGGCACCCAATTGCGGCGTCTGGACCAGGGGCGGCAGTTTTTCGCCGGCATTGAGTTGGCGAATCGCCTGGACGATGAGGGGGTGGCGCGGCAGGGCCTTGTCGAAATCCTGGAAAATCTTCAGGGCCTCGTCCTTGCTGGCCCCCCGCGAGGACCAATTGCCGAAGGCTTGGGCCGCCCGCAACGCATTGGAGTCGAGTTTGTAGGCGCGCTCCAGACGCTTGCCGGCTTCCTTCTTGTTGCCCGCGGCATCAAGGAGGAGACCCGCATGCAGATCCTTGAAAATACTGTACCAATCCGGCCCAACCAAGCGATCGATGGTATCGACTGCCGGCTTCGCCTCGCCGGTCCCATAGAGCGTCCAAGCCGACAGCAGCGTCGCGGTTAGATCAGCAATCGGGCCGCGGACCGATTGGGCCAGTTGCTGGCGCGCAACCTGATATTGCTTCTGCTTGATCGCCCGTACGCCGAGCACCAGACGCGCAATTCGGTGGCCGCGATCGATTTGGACCAGCCGATCGGCGAGCTTCACCGCTTCGTCAAGGTCCCCATCCGCCAGCGCCGCCAGGAAGGTGCGTTCAATCAATTCGGGGTTCTTCGGATCGCCCTTGAGCGCGGCGCGATAATAGGCGGACGCGGCACCCGCGTCGCGTTCGCTGATTGCCTCGCGGGCCGCCAAATAGTTGCCGGCGGCAGAGACCCGCCAGAGCTCCTGGGGGATAAGCACCTGGGCCCGCAGAGCCGTGGGTAATACCATTGCGGCAGCGATCAGGATGCACCCAGTCGCGCGCCAAATCAGGCTCGAAACAGTCACGGGTTGTTCGTCTCCATCGGGACGGACGAGCGCCCAACGCGCCGCCCTCTGGTCCAAAGGTGCAGGATGGCCTTTTTGCGGCTCGGCCGCAAGGATCGCACCAGCAGCCGGTCTCGATAGGAGCCGACGGCGGCGAAACTGCGGCACCCCCGGACGTCCCCACAACGCGTAGCTTATTTTAAAAACTTCAAAGGCTTAAGAGATGGACGGGATGGACCGGTTGGCGACGCGTCGTCAGGCATCGCGAATCGGCCTGCCGCCCGCTGCGCCGACGCCTCGTAACGGGCGGTGGTGCGACCATCGTTCTTCAGCCGCGCAAGTTCCCCCTCGGATCCGAGTCGGTCGGCCCCACGTGGCAACCGTCTCATGAGCGATGCGATGGTTTTCCCCAGGCGCGCCTTCCGGTTGCGCCACACGGCAGCCAACGCTCCCTCAGTCCGCCCCTCTGTTCCCGAAGCCTGACGCGGAATGACAACGCCTTCGAACCATCAGGCGAATTGATGCATGGCGCGCCAAGGTCAATGCCGATGGATAGGTTTCGTGGGCAGGACCTGCTTCACGAACAGCCA
>DASPOV010000039.1:0-3208 GCA_035625815.1 Methyloceanibacter sp. | reverse complement strand
GGCTGAGTACGTCCAGGCCGACCGCGATAAGAATGATGATGCCGCGGGTGAAAGACTGATAGTTGGACGGAACGCCAATCAGGGTCTGGCCCTTGGCAAGCACGGTGATGAACGCCGCGCCGAGCAGTGTGCCGATCAGGGTGCCACGGCCGCCGAAGAGACTTGCGCCACCGATGATCACGGCGGCGATCACGTCGAATTCTTCGCCGAGTCCTGCCTCCGGCGCACCGGTCTGCAGGCGCGAGGCAAGGATGACGCCGGCAAGCGCGGAGCAGAGGCCGGCGATGACATAGGTGCTGACCTGGACCCGCATGACGTTGATTCGCGTCAGCCGCGCAGCCAGCTCGCTGCCGCCGACGGCATAGAGGTAGAGGCCGAAACGCGTGCGGCGCAGGATCAGCGTGCCCGCTATCAGGAGGACGGCGAAGATGAGGAAGGAGACCGGAATGCCGAAGACGTCGCCCTGGCCGAGGATCAGGAACTGATCGTCATCGATCACCGCGCCGGAAAGGTCCTTCACGTCGTGTGAATAAAGAGAGAGACCAACGCCGCGGATAACGTAGAGCATCGCCAGCGTGACGATGAAGGCCGAGATGCGCAGGCGGGTGATCAGAAGCCCGTTCACGACGCCGGCGACGCCACCGATGGCGAGGGCGATCGGCACGGCAATCATCATGTTGAGCCCCTCGAGCCGGATCAGATTGTCGACGACTATGCCGGCGATCAGCAGTGCGGATCCGACCGAGAGGTCGATGCCGCCGCCGATCAGAACGAATGTTTCGCCGATAGCGAGAATTCCGAGGATCGAGAGATCCCGGAGCGTGTCGTTGAGATTGTATCCGGTTGCAAAGCCCGGCGCGCCGAAGGCGAAAACGCCGATCAGGGCGACGAGCACGACGGCAAGACCTTGGGTACGCGCCTGCGCGATCCAGGACTCGATCCTGGCACCGAGGCGCGGCCGCACCCCGGCCGCCTCGAGCTCGAGCGGGGCGGCTGCCGCCTTGCTGTCGACCATCGGGCTTAGCGCCCTATGGCGCTTACGCTGCCGGCCACGGCACCGAGTCGAGATTCTTGCTTGTCACGTTGTATGGCGGCAACTCGATCTTGCCAGCATAGAGGCCACCTTTGACACCCGCCGTCATGAGCCAAGCCCCGAGGAACATCACCGTGTCCGGAACCGCGTTGGCGGCGATAGCCGAGACGCCGTCGACCAGACCGCTCTTGATGCCCTTGAAGAAGTCGAGCTCGCCGTCAGCGCCCCAGAAACGGATGCCTTCGCGCCGACCGGCTTCCATGGCCGCTTGAGCGGCTCCGATCGCCATCTCGTCATTGACCCCGAACACGCCATCGATCTTGGGCTGGCCCTGCAGGATGGTCTGGAAGACATCGTGGCCCTTCTTGCGGTCGAAGGCCGCGCTCTGGTCGGCGACGATCTTCATATCGGGATACTTCTTGAGCTCGTCCTTGAAGCCCGCCATACGCTGGATGTTGGCACCGGTTCCCTGAACGCCCTCGATCACGACGATATTGCCTTTGCCGCCGAGCTGCTCGGCCATACCCTGGGCGACTTGCACACCCATCGTGTAGTGGCCCATGCCGACGAATCCGGTATGCGCGCCGGCGACGTCCTGATTGAGCGTTATGACCGGGATGCCGGCTTGCTCCGCCTTGCGGACGACCGGCGTCAACCCGGCCGCGTCGGTGGCCTGCAGGACCAGGAAATTGACGCGCTGGCTGATGAAGGCCTCCATCTGGCTGGTCTGCTTCTGGACGTTGCGCTCGCCGTCCTGGACGCTCACATCCATGCCGAAGCCCTGTCCCTGCTTGGCGCATTCGTCACCCCAATACTTGATGAGGGGATGTGAAAGCGTCTCGAGGACGACGCCGACCTTCATGCCCTTGGTCTCGACCATTTTGCCGGGCGCCGCGAGAGCCGAGCTGGGGACGAGACTTGTCGATGCTATGCCCGCGCCCGCGACCAAAGCGCCACCAAGGACGTCGCGGCGATGCACTTGCGCACTCATTTGGCAGTCTCCCTTTCGCTGTGTGCCGTCAGAGACGGCTCCGTGATGGCCGTGAACTCGGCCTGCAGATCGCGAAGATGGGCGCGCATGGCGTCCGCCGCGCCCTGCGGGTCGCGCTCCTCAGACTCAGTCATCCGCACGATTTCCTCGTGGCCCCCCTGCTGGCGCCCGCGAAAGCCGGCTTCGACGTCCTGCGCGGCGCGATCGAGGGTTTCCAGCACTTCGGAATAGTGGTTACAGACGGCCTTGAGCATCGTGGCGAGGACGCTGTGATGCGCCGCGGCGGCGACCGCGAGGTGAAAGTCAAGGCCGAACTCGAGGTATTGCCCGCGCATCGCATGCGCGCGCTTTTCAGCTGCCTCCTTGAGGCGGGCAATGTCTTCCTTGGTCGCGCGCTCAGCCGCGAGCACGGCGAGGCGCACCTCGACGAGCAGCCGCGCCTCGATCAGCTCGGCAAACAGCCGGCGTGGCGGCGTGGTGGAGAAGCGAAGCAGCGATAGCAGCCACTTGCTCGGTTCGCTCGTAAAGAAGGTTCCGACGCCGTGCCGGACCTCCACCAGTCCCATGGTCTGCAGGCCCTGCATGGCCTCGCGCAACGACGAGCGGCCCACCGCCAGCTGGCGCGCCAGCTCGCGCTCGGGCGGAAGTCGGTCGCCGACCTTGAGTCCTCGTTCGACAAAGACGCGCTGAATCTCGCTCATCACCGCATCGGGGAGAGACCTCGGACGACGCATGGGCTAAGGACATCAGGCCATCAGGAGATCAGACCTCTCAGCTAAACGCACGCAATTCGCAGCGTCAAGGGTAACCCGGCAAATTCCATGGGAACTCAAGCAGCCATTCAACTGGCTGACGTGAGAAGTCTGCCTTTAAAGTCTGTCCGGAAACATCATGTGGGATTGCGAAGCTTTCGAAGCATGAGGCGAATGGATGCGAGGGCAAGCGGCGCGCGCGCATACATTAGCCATGCCGTCAAACAGTTGCCGTGGCCGCGCCTTTCTGCCATCGGCTTTGAAGACTTGAACGGATTGAAACGAGGCAAATCGCAAAGCCGAGGCAAGAACTTTCGCATCGCCGCCGCCCCTTGGACCTATCGGCGGGAGACAACGGATCGAATGTCTGGCACTGGAGAACCGTGTCCTGCCAGTTGCCGTCGATCCGCGGGCCACCTCCCGAACATGTCC
>DASPOV010000038.1:0-13860 GCA_035625815.1 Methyloceanibacter sp. | reverse complement strand
GCAACTGTTGCATTCGCTGGGTCTTGACGAGCGCTTCGATCACCGCCCCGCGCAACTCTCCGGCGGCGAGCAGCAGCGCGTAGCGATCGCCCGCGCCGTCGCCAACGGCCCGAAGCTTCTCCTCGCCGACGAGCCGACCGGCAATCTCGATCCGCATACCGCAGAGCGCGTGTTCGAGCAGCTCTTAAGCCTCGTGCGTCGATCGAGCGTGGCGGCACTTGTGGCCACCCACAACCTCGACCTCGCTACCCGCATGGACCGAACCTTACGCCTCATGGATGGGATCCTTGTGGAGGAGCAGGTCGCAGTTGTGCGGGTCTCCGAGGCGTAGGTGACCCCGCCTAAGCCATTGTAAATAAGCACGTCTACGCCGCCACCTTGATCTTAGAACAATCTAAGAACAATCTTGGCATTAGGGTGAAAAGCCGGGATATCTTGGGCAGCAGGTTGGCTGACCGCCCACGAATCCCACACGATAATGGCTTGAGCAATCAAAGCAGAGACGTGGCCCTTGTCTGTTACCCACCAACCCTTCGTGCACCTACGCCTGCACTCGGCCTATTCACTGCTTGAAGGGGCGCTGACCATTCCGCGGCTCGCCGCCCTGGCGGCCGAGCATCACATGCCGGCGCTCGCGCTCACCGACACCAACAATCTCTTCGGCGCGCTAGAATTCTCCGAGATTCTGGCGCAGGCCCATATTCAGCCGATAATTGGCTGCTCGCTTTCGTTGAGCTTCGCGCCTGAAGCCGAGTCCCAACCGGAAAGCGGCGAGGTGGCGCGGCATGTGAACCATGGCCGCATCGCGCTTCTTGCCAAGGACGCGAATGGCTATGCAAATCTCATCAAGCTCTCGACCGAGTCGTACAGTTACGGCGCGGACAGTGGCGAGGCGATGGTCACTTTCGCGCATCTTGCGCTCTACCAGGAGGGGCTCATCGCGCTGACCGGGGGTCCCGACGGTGTCATCGACCGCGCCATCGCCGCCAACGATTTCAGATTTGCCGAAGCCGCCTTGAACGCGCTCAAAAGCATTTTCGGCAACCGCCTTTATGTGGAACTGCAGCGGCATGGATTGCCGCAGGAAAGGGTGGTTGAGCCGCTTTTGCTCGATCTCGCCTACGACACGCACCTGCCGATCGTGGCGACCAACGAGCCTTACTTCGCTAGCCCTAACGACTTCGAGGCGCATGACGCGCTTCTCTGCATCGCCGAAGGAAGCTATATCGCGGTGGACCAGCGACGGCGCCTGAGTCCTGAGCACTATTTCAAGGATGGGGGCGAGATGACAACTCTGTTCGCCGACCTACCAGAGGCGATCGAGAACACTATCGAGATCGCGCGTCGCTGCTCGTTCCGTCCGCAAGAGCACGCGCCCATCCTGCCACAGTTCCTGAACGGCAAGAGGAGCTCCGGCGCCCAGGGAGAGATCGAGGCAGCCGAGCTCCGTCGCCAGTCCGAAGCCGGCCTTGCCCGCAGACTAGCGGAGGAGGGAACGGCTGCAGGCTACGACGCCAAGGCCTATGCTGATCGCCTCGCCTTCGAGCTCGAAGTCATCACTGGCATGAACTACCAAGGCTACTTCCTGATCGTCGCCGATTTCATCCAATGGGCGAAGGCAAGGGGGATTCCCGTCGGTCCCGGCCGCGGATCCGGCGCTGGCTCCCTCGTGGCCTGGGCACTCACCATCACCGACCTCGACCCTATGCGTTTTGGGCTGCTGTTCGAGCGCTTCCTGAACCCGGAGCGCGTGTCCATGCCGGACTTCGACATCGACTTCTGTCAGGACCGCCGCGACGAAGTGATCGCGTATGTGCGCGAGCGTTACGGCGACGATCGCGTCGCCCATATCATCACTTTCGGCAAGTTGCAGGCGCGCGCGGTGTTGCGCGACGTGGGGCGGGTATTGCAGATGCCGTACGGCCAGGTCGATCGCCTGTGCAAGCTCGTGCCCCACAATCCGGCGAACCCCATCACGCTCGCGCAAGCCATCGCCGGCGAGCCCCGCCTTCAGGAGGCGCGCGATCAAGAGCCGATCGTAGCGAAGCTGCTCGACATCGGCCAGCGCCTGGAGGGGCTTTATCGCCACGCCTCGACGCATGCCGCCGGCGTGGTGATTGCCGATCGCCCTCTGATCGAACTCGTGCCGCTCTACCGCGATCCCCGCGCCCAGCTTCCTGCCACGCAATTCAATATGAAATGGGCGGAAGCCGCGGGGCTCGTGAAGTTCGACTTTCTAGGCTTGAAGACACTGACTCTCGTCGAGACCGCACGCGAGCTGCTTGCGCGCAAGGGCATTACCCTCGATCCCGCGCGGCTTCCCCTCGACGACGCCGCGAGCTACGACCTTCTCGCCCGTGGCGACACGGTCGGGGTGTTCCAGCTCGAAGGTGCTGGGATGCGCGATGCTTTACGCAAGCTGAAGCCTGACCGCTTCGAGGACATCATCGCCATCGTTGCGCTCTATCGCCCAGGGCCGATGGACAACATTGACAACTACGTGAACCGCAAGCACGGGCGCGAGCAACTAAACTATTTGCACCCCGCGATTCAGCCGATCCTGGAAGAGACCTATGGCGTGATCATCTACCAGGAGCAGGTGATGCAGATCGCACAAACCATGTCCGGCTTCTCACTCGGCGAAGCGGACCTGCTTCGCCGCGCGATGGGCAAGAAAATCAGGAAGGAGATGGCGCAGCAGCGCACACGCTTCATCGAGGGCGGCGTCAGCAAAGGCGTCGATCGGGGCCGCGCCGAGTTCATCTTCGAGCTGGTGGCCAAGTTCGCGGGCTACGGCTTCAACAAGTCTCACGCCGCTGCTTATGCGCTGATCGCCTATCAGACGGCCTATCTCAAGGCCAACCACCCGATCGAGTTCCTGGCGGCTTCCATGACACTCGATATCGGTAACACCGACAAGCTGAACAGCTTCGCACAGGAAGCCCGCCGCATGGGTATTCGCATCGAGCCGCCATCGATAAACCGCTCAGAGGCTGGCTTTGTGCCAAGCGATGGCGGCATCCGGTATTCGCTCGCTGCACTCCGAAACGTCGGCCGCCAGGCCGTCGACCATATCTGCGCCGAGCGAGAGAAGCGCGGCCGCTTCCGGGACGTGTCCGAGTTCGCGCGCGCCATCAATCCACGGATCGTCAATAAGCGCGCGCTGGAGACTCTCTCTGCTGCCGGCGCCTTTGACGAACTCGGCATCGACCGTGCCACGGCGTTGGCCAATGTGGATCGCTTCATCGCAGCTGGCACCCGCTCGCTCGAAGACGAGAACGGCGGTCAGAGCGACCTCTTCGCCGGTGCGTCGCCCACGCCGCCCCCGATCGAGCTTCGCACCGCCAAGCCTTGGGTTCCCACCGACCGGCTGTCGCGCGAATTCGAGGCCGTCGGCTTCTTTCTCACCGGCCATCCCCTCGACGACTATCAGGACGTGCTCGACGCGCTCGGCGCCGAGACCTGGGTCGACTTCGCAGCCAAGGCCCGCACGCGTCGCGTTGTTGGGACGCTCGCCGGCACGGTGCTCTTCGTCCGCGAGCGCAAGGGTAAGACCGGCAATGCTTACGCCTTCGTCGCCGTCTCCGATCCCACCGGCCAGTTCGAAGCGGTGGTCTTCTCGGAAGCCTTAGCGGTTTCGCGCGACCTGCTCCAGCCCGGCAGCGCCGTGCTGCTCGACGTCGAGGCCGAGGCCGACGGCGAAACCGTCAAGGTACGCGCCCAACGCATTTCCTCGCTGGAGGCAACAGCAGAGTCGCGCCACCGCGGCATCAAGGTTTACCTGGACGGCACGCGCGCGCTCGACTCCATCGCCGAGCAGGTCGGGGATCGGCGAGGGCAGGGAGAACTCAGACTCGTGCTCAGACTCAACGATGCGCGGCGTCAAGTCGAATTCGTGCTACCGCAAGGCATCGACGCCACCCCGAAGCAACGGGGCGCGCTCAAGCTCGTCGATGGCGTGGTCGCCGTCAGCACCCTTTGATCGGTCGTAATCGAAAGCCTCCCGCCCTTGCCAAGAGCAAGTTGCATCCCTATAAACCGCGCGATCTCACACGCGGGACCTTAGCGCCGCGAGGCTGATTCCAAGGCCTCTGCGCTCGCTCCGGTGTCCGGGAAACCGGTCTCATCATCCCGCGGCGGCAGAACCGGAAAAAGGAGAATGCAGTCCCATGGCACTGCCTAATGTTACTATGCGCCAACTGCTTGAGGCTGGCGTGCATTTTGGTCATCAGACTCACCGCTGGAACCCGAAGATGGCGCCGTTCATCTATGGCTCCCGCAACAACATCCACATCATCGATCTTACCCAGACCGTTCCGCTGTTCCACCAGGCGCTGCTCGCCGTGGCGGACACGGTGGCCAAGGGCGGCCGCGTGCTGTTCGTCGGCACCAAGCGGCAGGCTTCGGAGGCCGTGGCCGAGGCGGCGCGATCTTGTGCCCAGTACTACGTGAACCACCGCTGGCTGGGCGGCACGCTTACCAACTGGCGCACAATTTCGAACTCGATCCGGAGGCTCAAATCCCTCGAAGAGCTGCTTGCCGGGGAGACGCAAGGCCTGACCAAGAAGGAGCTCCTACAGCTTACCCGTGAGAAGGAGAAGCTCGACCGCGCCCTTGGCGGTATCAAGGACATGGGCGCACCGCCGGACCTGATGTTCGTGATCGACACCAACAAAGAGTCGATCGCCATCGCCGAGGCGCGCAAGCTGAACATGCCGATCGTCGCCGTAGTCGATTCGAACTGCGATCCAGAAGGCATCAGCCATCCCATTCCCGGGAATGACGATGCCGGCCGCGCCATCACGCTTTATTGCGATCTGATTGGGCGCGCGGCCATCGACGGCATCGAGCGCGCTCAGGGCTCCGCTGGTGTCGACCTCGGCGCGTTGGAGACGCCACGCAGCGAGCCCACCCTCGATCATGGTAAAGAGGACGGCGAGACCAGGGAGCCGTCGCAATCGGACGGCGAGCGGCGCCCCCGGCGAAAGCCCGGGCGAACCGAAGGGGGCAATGGCAAAGCCAAGGCTCCGCCGCACACAAAGCGTCCCGCGCGGGTGCCACGGCCACGGGCTGCGGAAGGCAAGCCCGAGCTGAGCGATGACAACAGTTAGAACCGGAGCAAACAAATTTCCGGCCCGGCAGAGGATGGCATGGCAGCGATTAGTGCAACGATGGTGAAAGACCTGCGCGAGAAGACCGGCGCGGGCATGATGGACTGCAAGGCTGCGCTGAACGAGACCGCGGGCAATATGGAGGCCGCGGTCGATTGGCTGCGCACTAAAGGTCTTGCCAAGGCTGCCAAGAAGGCAGGTCGCGTGGCGGCGGAAGGCCTGATCGGGCTTGCCGCCGACGACACGCAGGCGGCGCTGATCGAGGTCAACTCCGAGACCGACTTCGTTGCCCGCAACGACAAATTCCAGGAGATGGTGCGCACCATCGCTGCCGACGCGCTCAAGGCCAAGGGCGCCGTCGACAAGCTTGCCAAGGGCAAATATGGCGGCGGCAAAATCAGCGTCGCCGATTATCTGAAAGAGATGATCGGTTCGATCGGCGAGAACATGACGCTCCGGCGGAGCGCCTATCTCGGGGTGAAGAACGGGTTCGTCGCGAGTTACATGCATAACACGATCGCGCCGGGGCTCGGCAAGATCGGCGTGATCATAGCGCTAGAATCGACGGGTAACGCGGGGAAGCTCAAGAGCTTCGGCAAACAGGTGGCCATGCATATCGCCGCGGCCAATCCGCAAGCCTTGGACGTGGCTGGCCTCGACCCAACTTTCGTCGAGCGCGAGCGCGCGGTGCTCACCGAGCAGGCGAAGGAGTCCGGCAAGCCCCCGACCGTGATCGAGAAGATGGTCGAGGGCCGCTTGCGCAAATTCTACGAGGACGTTGTCCTCTTGTCGCAGGCCTTCGTCCACGATCCGGAGACGACTGTCGCCAAGGCGCTTGCCGCCACGGAGCAAAGCGTCGGCGCGGCGATCAAGATCACCGGCTTTCATCGTTTCGCGCTCGGCGAAGGGATCGACCGGCCGGAAAGCGATTTCGCAGCCGAAGTCGCTGCTGCGGCGTCGGGATCCTAGAGGCCGGCGAGGGATCGGCTCATGGCACAACCACGCACGGGCCGATCGCTCCGCTACCACCGCGTCCTCGTCAAGCTTTCCGGTGAGGCCTTAACGGGGCGGAACGGTTACGGCATCGACGTGGACGTGCTGAACCGCATCGCGGCAGATATCTGCGAGTCCGCCGATCTCGGCATGCAGCTTTGTCTCGTGGTCGGCGGCGGCAACATCTATCGTGGCCTTGCTGGCGCCGCCAACGGCATGGACCGGGTGAGTGGCGACTATATGGGCATGCTCGCCACGGTGCTGAACGGACTTGCGCTCGGTCAGGCGCTTGAAGCGAACGGCCGGTCGGCGCGCGTGATGTCGGCCATCCCCATGTTGAGCATCTGCGAGCCTTTCATCCGGGCCAGGGCGCTCGCCCATTTGGATGATGGCCATTTGGTGGTTTTCGTCGGCGGTACTGGGAACCCCTTTTTCACCACCGACACCACTGCGGCACTCCGGGCCGCCGAGATGGGATGCGACGCGATTCTAAAGGCGACCCAAGTCGATGGCGTCTACGATACCGACCCGGCAAGCAACACAAGAGCCCGCCGGTACGATGCGCTAAGCTATGACGATGTGCTGCGGCAGGACCTGCGGATCATGGACGGAGCGGCAATCGCCCTTGCCCGGGACAATCGGATTCCGATAATTGTGTTCTCCATCAAGGGGCAAGGCGGGCTTGCTGCGGTTTTGCAAGGGAAAGGCTCCTCAACCACGATATCTTAGCTGATCCCGAGAGCACCGGACGGAGGCACGGATCCGCGGGATAATAAGCTCGCCAAAGCACGGATTTAGCCGCGCGACGAGGAGAGGCGACATGGCTAGCTTGGACCTTAAGGAGATCGAGCGGAGGATGCGTGGCGCGCTCACGGTGCTCAAGCAGGAGTTCGGCGGCCTGCGCACGGGACGGGCCAATATGAGCCTGCTCGATCCGATCATGGTAAATGCCTACGGCAACCAAATGCCGCTCAATCAGCTTGCCACCATCAACGTACCGGAATCCCGGTTGATCACTGTGCAGGTGTGGGACCGGTCGCAGGTCGGCGCCATAGACCGGGCTATCCGCGATTCCGATCTAGGGCTGAACCCGGTGGTCGAAGGACAGCTTCTTCGCCTGCCGATCCCTGAGTTGAATGAGGAGCGACGCCACGAGATCGCGAAAGTCGCGCACAAATACACCGAGCAGGCGCGCGTGGCGGTACGCAACGTTCGGCGTGACGGAATGGAGCACCTGAGACGCATGGAGAAGGACGGAGACATCGGCAAAGATGAGCACCATTCGCTTTCTATCAAGGTGCAGGACTTGACCGACAAGATCATCAAGGAAATCGACGAGACGCTCGCGAGCAAGGAAGCTGAGATAATGCAGGTCTAGCTGGCGAGACGGCGCGAAGAGCACGACGCCTCTCACCCTTATTGGAGCACTGAACACGTGACCCTTGCAGTAGAGGAGCTTGCCTGGTCGACGACCGAGATGCCGGCGCCTCGGCACATCGCCATCATCATGGACGGAAATGGCCGCTGGGCTAGCGAGCGAGCACTTCCGCGCGCCGAGGGTCATCGCCAGGGTGTGGAGAGTGTGCGGCGGACGGTGAAAGCGGCGCTCGAGCTTGGCGTCACCCATCTCACCCTGTTCAGCTTTTCCTCCGAGAACTGGTCGCGCCCGCGTCAAGAAATCCACGACCTGTTCGGTCTGATGCGGCGCTTCGTCCGACGCGATCTCGCGGATTTGCACAAGAATGGCGTCAAGATCAGAATTATCGGCACACGCGTGGGTCTCGATGAGGACATCTTGCGCTTGATCGACGATGCGGCTCTCCTCACCAAGGACAATTCGGCGCTGCATCTCACCATCGCCTTCAACTATGGCGCCAGAGACGAGATTGCCCGCGCCGCCTCGCGCATCGCGGAAGCGGTGGCGCAAGGGTCGCTCGCCGCGGCGGACATTACGCCTGAGCGTTTCGGCTCCTATCTCGACACCGCGGATATGCCCGATCCGGACTTGCTCATCCGCACGAGCGGTGAGCTGCGCTTGAGCAATTTCTTGCTGTGGCAGATCGCCTATAGCGAATTCGTCTTTGTCGATACCTATTGGCCCGACTTCTCGCGTGAGACTCTCCAAGCCGCGATTGCCGAGTATCAGCGGCGCACCCGCCGCTTCGGCGGCCTCAAGGCGAGATCTACCGCGTGATGCCGTTCGACGTAGCGCCGTGTGTCGTCAAATGACGATACGCCTTGCGTCCGCAGTGGTCATGGCGGCGCTTGCGCTTGTGTCCGTGCTGGCGAGCGTTTGGACTTTCGTGGCGCTGGTCATTGCCGCTGGTGTCACCGTCGCCTGGGAATGGGGGCGGCTCGTGCGGAAGACAGGCTTCGATGCCATCGCCGTGATTCAATCCGTTGCCGTCGCCGCCATCGCTGTCGCCATAGCCTTGTACCGCCCTGGCCTCGCTCTCATTGCCGGCATCCTGGCGCTGGCTGGGACCGGAATTCTCGGCTTCTCCTCCGCCACGCTCGGCTGGTCGCTGTTGGGGATAGCGTATTCGGTGTTGCCCGCTTGGTCCATGGTGTGGCTGCGGAGCGATCCGACGCTCGGCGCCACTGCGCTACTTTATCTGCTGCTCATGGCCTGGACGACCGACACCGCGTGTTATGCCGGGGGCAAACTAATCGAGGGTCCCAAGCTTGCCCCAAAGATCTCGCCGCAAAAGACCTGGAGCGGGCTCGTTGCCGGAACATTCGCGCCGGCGCTGATCGGCTATGCTTTCGCCTTGTTTTTGGAGGACACTTCTGGCTGGCGCTTGGCCCTGGTCAGCGTTGTCATCGCGGCAGCCTGCCAGATCGGGGATTTGAGCGAGAGCGCTGTAAAGCGCCGGTTTGGCGCCAAGGACATGAGCAATCTCATCCCGGGTCATGGCGGGTTGCTTGATCGCATCGACGGCCTTCTCCTAGCCGCAATTGCGGCAGCATTGATGGCCTTGCGCGATCCGGCCAACCCCGGCCGCGGCTTACTGATCTGGTAAGGCGTTGCGTATGATCGTACTCGCCCCTGATTCCGTTGCCGTCAGGCTGAAATCACCTGGGCCGCGGCCGCGTCGCATCTCGGTGCTCGGCGCCACGGGGTCGGTCGGCGAGAACACACTCGATCTTATCAGCCGCGATCCGACATCCTACGCGGTGGTGGCCTTGACCGGAGGCCGCAACACAGCGCGCCTCGCCGAGCTTGCCGTGAAGCACAAGGCCGAGCTTGCGGTGATCGCCGATGAGGCTTGTTACGCAGACCTCTGCGCCAGACTCGCCGACACCGGCATCGAAGTCGCTGCCGGCTCTGAGGCGCTTATCGACGCTGGCAGTCGTCCCGCGGATTGGGTG
Organism: Methyloceanibacter sp.; assembly: GCA_035625815.1. Classification (GTDB taxonomy): domain Bacteria; phylum Pseudomonadota; class Alphaproteobacteria; order Rhizobiales; family Methyloligellaceae; genus Methyloceanibacter. The sequence goes on along the minus strand of DASPOV010000038.1, from coordinate 4,384 downwards.
ATGGCAGCGATCGTCGGCGCCGCCGGTCTCAAGCCGACACTCGCCGCCGTGCGGCAAGGCACCTGCACCGCGCTCGCCAACAAGGAATGTCTCGTCTCGGCGGGCCGCATCTTCATGCGCGAAGTCGCCCGCTCCAAGACCTCGCTTCTGCCCGTCGACTCCGAGCACTCCGCGGCGATGCAGGTGATGGGCGGCAGAGCACCTGAGAGCATCGAACGCATCTGCCTCACCGCCTCGGGGGGACCGTTCAGGTCCTGGAGCCTCGCCGATATGGTGGAAGTAACCCCGAAACAAGCGCTCGCCCATCCCAACTGGTCGATGGGCCCGAAGGTCACCATCGATTCGGCGACGCTGATGAACAAGGCGCTCGAACTTATCGAGGCGCATCATTTGTTCTCGGTCGATGCCGGACGGCTCGAGGTTCTTATCCACCCTCAATCCATCGTGCACTGCCTGGTCTATTATCGCGACGGATCGGTGCTTGCCCAGATGAGCTGCCCCGACATGCGCACGCCGATCGCCTATAGTCTTGCCTGGCCCAACCGCATGCGGGCGCCCACCGCGCGGCTTGATCTCGCAAGCATCGGTGCGCTCGCTTTCGAAGCCCCGGACGAGACGCGCTTCCCGGCATTACGGCTCGCGCGCGACGTGCTCGCCGTCGGCGGCAGCGCGAGCACCGTACTGAACGCCGCCAATGAGATCGCGGTGGGAGCATTTCTCGATGGCCGAATAGGCTTCCTTGCCATCAGCCGTCTGGTGGAGGCTACGCTCGACAGCTCCGCCCATCTTGTCGGGCCATCGGCCGACAGCGTCGACGAGGTTCTCGCCATCGATGCCGAAGCGCGGGTAATCGCCCTTTCGCTTCTTCTCCGATTTGCACAATCGGCTCCAGCACGCTAGGAAGCCCTCACGACTCCGGGATTCACTTATGGATATGCTATTCAAGCTTTCAGGCTTCGGCGACACCTTGCTCTCCTATCTGTTTCCCTTCTTCTTCGTGCTCACCATCGTGGTGTTCTTCCACGAGCTCGGCCATTTTCTCGTGGCCCGTTGGTGCGGCGTTGCGAGCAAGGTGTTTTCGATCGGGTTCGGTCCTGAGATTGTCGGCTTCAACGACCGGCACGGCACGCGCTGGCGGATCTCATGGATCCCGCTTGGCGGCTACGTGAAATTTATCGACGACGACAATGTCGCGAGCGCGCAAAGCGGCCGCAAAACGCTTGAGGGGTTGTCCGAAGTTGACCGTAAGCGAAGTTTCCAGGGCAAGTCCCTTGCCGCCCGCGCCGCGATCGTCGCCGCAGGGCCAATCGCTAATTTCATTCTGGCCATCGCCATCTTCACCGCGATCTTTACCTTCTTTGGCGAGCGGAGCACCGCAGCCAAGGTCGACATCGTCAATCTGGGGAGCGCTGCCGAGCGGGCCGGCTTCAAGGCTGGCGACCGCGTCGTCAGCATCGACGGCCAGGCGATCGACAGCTTTGGCGAGATGCAGCGCATCGTCGGCATGAGCCCAAACCGGCAGCTTCATTTCGGCGTCGAACGGGAGGGAAAACAGGTTGAGATTGTGGCCACGCCGGAGCTGAAGGAGATCACCGACAATTTCGGCAACACGATGCGCATCGGCCTGCTTGGCATTCAGCGAAGCGCCTCGCCGGACGACTGGACCTTGAAGCGGCACGATCCTTTGACCGCCTTGTTCATGGCGATCAAGGAATGCTACTTCGTGATTTCCCGGTCCCTTGGCTATCTCTATGACGTGGTCACGGGCCGGGAAGCTCCTGACCAGCTTGGCGGCCCCATCCGCATCGCGCAAGTTTCAGCGCAAGTCGCCTCGGCGGGATTCTTCGCCCTACTTAACCTCGCCGCCATCATTTCGGTCAGCATCGGGCTGATTAATCTCTTCCCGATTCCCATGCTCGATGGTGGCCATCTTCTCTTTTACGGAATCGAAGCGATCCGCGGCAAACCGCTCAGCGAAAGCACACAGGAAATCGGTTTCCGTATTGGCCTTGCCTTCGTACTTATGCTAATGATCTTCGCGACTTGGAATGATTTGATTCACTTGAAGTTCTTGTAAGCTGCGCGGTCACTCAGTACACAACGTAAGCGCGTAATTCACCTAATGCCCCCGTGGGGGTAAGAACCAAAAATCGGCCACAAAACAGTGGCCATTTTCGATTTTGGGCTCTGCGTCCACGGGGGATCGGTGTTGAGGGGACGACACCAGTGATGGTGCGGTCGTGTTTGGCAAGAGGGCTGTCTGCAGCCTTGCTCGCAGCAGGTATGATTCTGCTGTCACTCGGCATGAGCGTCTGCCTGGGTGAGCTTTCCGCCTACGCCCAATCTGCCGCAAGGGTCAACGCCATTCGCGTCGAAGGCAATAAGCGCGTCGAGCCCGAAACCGTCCGCACCTATCTGACCTTCAATGTCGGCGATCCGTATGATCCCGCCAAAGTCGACGAATCCCTAAAGGCTTTGTTTGCCACTGGCTTGTTCCAGGATGTTCGCATCCGGCGCGAGGGCGGCACGGTGGTCGTTGTCGTGGTGGAGAACCCCATCGTCGCTAAGGTCGCCTTCGAAGGCAACAAGGAGGTCCAAGACGACAGTCTCACAGCCGAAGTCCAGCTCAAACCGCGCACGGTCTATACCCGTGGGCGCGTGCAAGCCGATGTGCAGCGTATTCTCGATGTTTATCGCCGCCAGGGCTTTTACGCGGCGGAAGTCGACCCCAAAATCATCTACCGTGAAAACAACCGCATCGACGTTGTATTCGAAATCAATGAGGGTGGGAGCACCAAGGTTCGCGCGATCAATTTCATTGGGAATGTCGCCTTTAGCGATTCCCAGCTCCGCTACGTGATCAGCACCACGCAGACGAACCTGCTGAGCTTCCTGAAGTCCACCAACATCTACGACCCCGATCGGCTCAATCTCGATCGCGAATTGCTGCACCAGTTCTATCTCAAGAACGGTTATGCCGATGTTAGGGTCTTGTCGGCAACTGCCGACCTGGACCGCGATGGCCGAGGCTTCTTTATCACGTTCGCTATCGACGAAGGTGAGAAGTATCGATTCGGAGACATCGACGTCGAAACGGCGCTGCCCCATCTCGACCCAAAAGTGTTGCGACGGGGCTTCCTGACCCGATCAGGGCGCGTCTTCGATGCTCAAAGAGTCGAGAAAACGGCCGAGGCCTTGACCCTCATTGCCTCGCAACAGGGCTACGCGTTCGCCCAAGTCAAGCCCCGCTTCGACCGCGACCAAATCAACCACCGCGTCAACATCGCCTATGTCATCGATGATGGTCCGCACGTCTATATCGAGCGCATCAACGTTGTCGGCAACTTTCGCACGCATGACGATGTAATTCGCCGTCAGTTTAGCCTCGCTGAGGGCGACGCTTACAATAAGCTGCTCGTCGAGGCGGCGAAGCGCAAGCTGAAAGCGCTCGGCTTCTTCAAGACCGTGGACGTCGACACCGAACCCGGCAGCGCTCCCGACCGAGTTGTCCTCATCGTCAAGGTTCAAGAGCAGCCGACAGGCGAATTGTCCTTCGGAGCCGGTTACTCCACCAGTGAGGGCGTGATCGGTGACATCAGTATCACAGAACGCAATCTGATGGGCACAGGCCAATATGTCAGGCTTGGCTTCTCCGGAAGCCTTGAGCGCTCTCAGGTCGACTTCAGCTTTACTGAGCCGCACTTCCTCGATCGCAATCTTGCGGCGGGCTTCGACCTCTTCTACAAAAATGTCGACTTCATGTATAACAACGTATCGTCGTACAGTCAGTCTGACGCGGGCGGCGATCTGAGGCTCGGCTTCCCGATTGCCTACAACACGCAACTCGGCCTCCGCTACAAATTTGATCGTGAGGATATCTACGATGTCGCATCGGACGCTTCGCTGGCGGTGAAGGAGTCGGCGGGCGTCGCCAATGTATCAAGCGTGGGCTTCACTGTTGCATATGACAGCCGCAATCTTCCCCAGGCGCCGACCAGCGGCATTTTCACGTCCTTCTCTGAGGATTTTGCAGGGGTCGGCGGAGACGTGGACTATTTCAGGTCGGTTGTCGATAGCCGTGGTTACTATCCGCTCACACCGAAAATCACCTTAGTAGGACGTGTGCAGGCTGGTGACATTACGCCGTGGGGAGGTCAGGATATCCGCCTGACGGATCTCTTCTTCAAGGGTGGCGAGACCATCAGAGGCTTCCAGATTGCAGGCTACGGTCCGCGCGACGCTTGCCAAGACCCTTCCACCGGCAAGGAGTTAAAAAACTGCACCAAGGATCCGCTTGGAGGCGAGATCTTTTGGGCTGCCACTGCCGAGGCTCGCTTCCCTCTCCCCTTTGTTCCTGACAATCTCGGCATGCAGGGCGCCGTGT
>DASPOV010000037.1:0-4192 GCA_035625815.1 Methyloceanibacter sp. | reverse complement strand
AGTCGGGGCTCTTCTTTAGCCGGTTGAAGGTCCAGACCACATCTTCAGCCGAGAGCGTGTGTCCGGAGTGGAAGTGCATGCCTTCTCTCAGGTGAAAACGGGTAGTGCGGTCCCGATCTTCTCCCAACTCGTTGCAAACCGCGGCTCAAGCGTAAGGTCCTTCCGGAAGCGCAGCAGGGGATCGAAGGTTAGGTGGGAAAGCTGAAGCGTGGCGCTTGCAGGGATCGCGTCTTGGCCTCGGCGGTGGCGAGAGAGGCGTTCACCGCAAGTGCAATGACCAGCAGGGAAGGACGTTGAAGCATGGGAGGACGTCGCCTTGTGCTATTAAGTCTAGGGGTCAACCTGCACCGCCTACCCTGGATCAACCGATTTGCAAGGCTTTTTCGTTACAGGCACGGATACCGATGTGGGCAAGACCGTCGTCTCCGCCTGGCTGCTCACCCATCTCGATGCCTGTTATTGGAAGCCAGTCCAGGCGGGAGTGGAGCCAGAGACCGATGCTGTGACCGTGCGCCGGCTCGCCGAGGTTCCCGGCGATCGGATCTTGTCAGAGGCCTATGTGCTGCCCGAGGCGATCGCACCCCATGAAGCGTCACGGCGTGCCGGAATCAGCATCGATATGGCGAAACTGGACGCCCCCGCGTCGAGCCGGCTGCTGGTGGTCGAAGGCGCCGGCGGCATGCTCGTGCCGCTCACCGACAAACAATATGTCATCGACCTCGCGGCGGAATTGCACCTTCCGGTGTTGCTCGTGGCGCGCTCAACGCTCGGTACCATCAACCACACTCTGCTCTCGATCGAAGCCTTGCGCCGCCGGGACCTACCCTTGGCTGGTGTGGTCATCAACGGACCAGAGACGCCGCATAACCGGGCGGCGATTGAGCGCTATGGCGAGGTGAATGTGCTCGCCGAGATTCCCTGGCTTCCAGAACTGACGCGTGCCACCTTGCTCCGCATTGAGCCCGAGCTCGACCTTGAGAAGCTTGCGCGGGCCATGCCGTGAACGACGCTGCCGACAGGGAGGAACGTGACACCGAGATAGCAGCGCAAGCGCAAGACGCGCTCGCAGGCGACATTCTCACGCGCGACCGGCGGCATGTCTGGCATCCCTTCACCCAGCACGGCACCGAGAGTGAGCCGCTGCTGATCGCAGGCGCACGCGGCGCCTCGCTCTACGACGCGGAAGGGCGCGAGATCCTCGATCTCATTTCGTCTTGGTGGACCTGCACGCATGGACACTCTCACCCTGCACTCAACGAGGCCCTCGCCCGGCAGGCCGCCCGGTTCGAGCACGTGATGTTCGCTGGTTTCACCCATCAGCCCGCGGTCGATCTTGCCACGGCTCTCACCCGGCTCCTTCCCGGCGATCTTTCCCGCGTCTTCTACTCTGACGACGGCTCAACCTCGGTCGAGGTCGCGCTCAAGATCGCCTTCCAATATTGGGCCAATCGCGGCGAGGGGCGGCGGCGCGTGTTCATCTCCTTCGATGGCGGCTATCACGGGGACACGCTTGGCGCCATGTCCATCGGCCGCGGCTCGGGCTTCTTCAACCTGTTCCGCGGCATGATGTGCCAAGTGGCGGTGCTGCCCTTCCCCTATACCTTCGAAGGCGACGAAGCCGCGGAGGACCGCGAGAAGGGCGCGCTGAGCGCGCTCGAAGACCGGTTATGGAACGGGACGCATGACGTCGCGGCGTTGATCATCGAGCCTTTGCTGCAAGGCGCTGGTGGCATGCGCGTGTGCCGTCCGGACTTCCTTCAGCATCTAGTGGAGATGGCGCAGTCTGCCGGCATTCTGGTGATCTTTGATGAGGTGGCGACCGGCTTCGGGCGCACCGGCACGCTGTTCGCCATGCAACAGGCTGGCGTGGTGCCGGACCTCGTTTGCCTGTCCAAGGGCCTGACTGCGGGATATCTGCCCATGGCGGTGACAGTCGCCCGCGACAAGGTGTTCGAGGCGTTTCTGGGGGAGAACTTCGAGCGGGCGCTCCCGCACGGCCATTCCTTCACCGCCAACCCGCTTGCCTGCGCGGTGGCGCTCCGCTCCCTGACCCTTTTCGCCGAGGAGGACACGCTTGGCCGCATTTCGCGGATCGGGGCGCGACACCGCGACATGCTCGGCGAGCTTCGTCGCCGCGAAGACGTGCTGCGGCCGCGCATGCTCGGCTCGATCCTCGCCTTCGATTTAAAGGGCGACGCCGCCTATCAGTCGGCGCAAAGCCAGGCGCTGAAGGCCAGGTGCCTTGCCCATGGCCTCAACGTCCGACCTCTCGGGTCCACCGTCTATCTGATGCCGCCCTATTGCATCACCGATGCGGAGCTCGCCCGCGCCTATGCAGGGCTCATCGAGGGACTCGACTGGCTCGCCGCGATGCGGCCGTAGACGATATGCCAGGTGATGCGCCCGCCGTGCTTTTCGTCGCTGGCGCGGATGGCGCGGCGCAGCGCGCCTGCAGAGAACGGCACGTAGCCTTCGCGGGGGGTCATCCCGCCAATCGCCTTCATGCGCCGTAGGAAGCCTAGCGTGTCGGGATCTGCGACGAGCCGCTGTTCATCGACGATGCCAGGAAGTTCGGGAATATCAAGGAGCCCGATGGGCAGTCCCCGGGCGATGAGCACCTCGCGCCATTCTGGGAAGCTCTTGCCGCTGATCGTGGCATAGATCAGCACACCGTCCGGAGCGAGGAGCTGGCGGAGCGTGTTCAGCGCAGCGGACGGGTCGGTAATCCAGTGCAATGTCATGCTGGTGGCAATTAGATCGAAGGGGCCCTCGACCGTCGGACGCGCGGCATCCATCACTTCGAAGCTGACATGTCCCCTGCGTCTGTTTGCAAGGTTGAGCCGGCATTGCTCGACCATGGACGGCGCGAGGTCGCTGACGACGAACGTTCCGTCCGGATAGCGGGCGAGTAAATGCCGGGTAAACAGCCCCGTGCCGCAGCCAAGTTCGAGCACGCGGGCAGATGCGAGCGGCGGTAGCAAGAGGTCCAGCCGCTCGGCGACGGTCCGCTGCAGGCCGGCGTGCTCCTCGTAGGACGCGGCCCGCGCGCCGAAACTACTGGCGACGGCGGCACTACGTTTGGAGAGCATACGCAAAATCGAGGACATGGCGGGCGCACCATTCAGGGTGCCTCAGAGGTAGCACATGGCCACCACTTTGCGACCAATGGATATAGTCCTCTCCCCAAACGCCAACGCTCATCGCCTCCGGCACGATAGCATCGTCGCGGGCGGCAAGGGCGAGAGTGGGGCAAGCAAGGCTCGCCCTCGTCTTCCGGGCGTCCCAATCCATCAGCCAGCTAAGCCCTTCATCGAGCCGCTCGACGTTGAGTAACTCAGGCGGGGCAAAGGACTCCGTGCCGCAACCACGCCAGAAGGCCTCGAGGGTCTGACCCGGGTCGCGGCGAAGCCTTCGGCGCAACCCTACAACCCGGGCCGGCGGAATGGGCGGGCAGAAGCGATCGAAGCCCTGGATGCTAACGAGGCCACGAAAGTGAGTGCTGCCCCCCTCCCCTGCCCGATGAAGGAGCCAAAAGACTCCAAGGGAATGACCCACGGCGATGGCATTGCTTGGCCATGTATTCGCCGCCTTCGGTCCGCCGGCGATGAACCCAAGATCGACAAGGCTGACCTCGGAAATCCGCATAAATCCTATCAAATCGCGCCAAATCGCGGCATTGAATCCCCAACCATGGACGAACACGAAGTGCATCGGCGGCGAGCAGTCTTACGCCGTCGCGCTGCGCGGCAGAGCGCGCTCGAGCGTACTCAGCAAGGCATCGATATCCGCCTGCGTATGGGCCGCGGTGAAAGCAAGCCTGAGCCTTGCCGCCCCGGCTGGAACGGTCGGAGGCCTGATCGCCGTGGCGAGGTAGCCCGTCTCGCGGAGCCGCTGGCTCAAGGCCAGCGCAGCATAATTGGACCCCGCCATGAGCGGAACGATTTGGGTAGTCGAGACACCGGTATCAAATCCAAGCGCGCGGGCGCCGAGACGGAAGCGTTCGGCGAGATCGGCTACATGGGCACGCTCCGCCTCAAGCGACGGCACAAGATCAAGGCCGGCGTCGATCGCTCCCAGCACCGGCGGCGGCAGCGCCGTCGAGTAGATCAGCCCGCTGCAGCGATTGATCAGGTAGTCGCGCAAGGTGGAAGAACAGCCCACATAAGCGCCGAAGCCGCCAAGCGCCTTGGAG
>DASPOV010000036.1:0-11738 GCA_035625815.1 Methyloceanibacter sp. | reverse complement strand
GCGATGTCGTCGGACTTCAACGACCGGCCAGAAGTAGCGAGCCGCGCCTACGACATCAACCGCGACGGCTTCGTCATCGCCGGCGGAGCCGGCGTCGTCGTGCTCGAGGAACTCGAGCATGCAAAGGCCCGCGGCGCGCGCATCTATGGCGAGCTCGTAGGCTATGGTGCCACCTCCGACGGTTACGATATGGTGCAGCCTTCGGGGGAGGGGGCCGTGCGTTGCATGCGGCTCGCGCTCGCCAAGGTCGATGGCGGCGTCGACTATATCAACCCGCACGCCACCTCCACCCAGATCGGCGATGTCAAGGAGATCGAGGCAATCCGCGAGGTCTTTGGCGAGAAGTCGCCGCCGATCAGCGCCACCAAGTCACTCACCGGCCATTCGCTCGGCGCTGCCGGGGCGCACGAGGCGATTTTTTCGCTTCTGATGATGAACAGCGGCTTCATTTGCGAATCCGCCAACATCGAGAACATTGATCCCGCCGTGGCAGACATGCCGATCGTGCGGAAGCGTCAGGACAATGTCGACATCAACTGCGTCATGTCCAATAGCTTCGGCTTCGGCGGCACCAACGCCACGCTCGTATTCCGGCGCTATGACGGCTAGACCCGAGGAAAACCTCTCCACCCATAACTAGAGTAAAGTGCCATGACGACAACAAGAGACATCGCAGAGCCCAGACCGTTGATGAGAGGCAAGAAGGGGCTGGTTATGGGGGTAGCCAATGACCGCTCGATCGCCTGGGGCATCGCGAGAGTGCTGCACGGCCAAGGCGCCGAGCTTGCCTTCAGCTATCAGGGCGGAGCCTTCGGGCGCCGTGCCGTTCCGCTCGCTCAATCTATCGGCTCGCCGATCATCGAGGAGGCCGACGTCGAGGATCTGGAGAGCGTCAAGCGCGTGTTCGAGGTGATCAAGAAAAAGTGGGGCTCGCTCGATTTCGTCGTGCACGCACTCGCTTTCTCTGACCGCAACGAGCTGAGGGGCCGCTATTGCGACACCACGCGAGCAAATTTCGAGCACACCATGGTGATCTCCTGCTTCTCCTTCACCGAGATCTCAAAGCTTGCCTCGGAGCTGATGCCGAATGGTGGCTCGCTGCTCACACTGTCCTATGGCGGCTCGACGCGTGTGGTGCCCTGCTACAACGTCATGGGCGTGGCCAAGGCCGCGCTCGAAGCGAGCGTGCGCTATCTCGCTTCAGATTTCGGACCGCAAGGGATCAGAGTGAATGCCCTATCGGCGGGGCCGATGCGCACGCTCGCCGGTGCCGGCATCTCGGATGCGCGCACACTGTTCCATTTTCAGCAGCGCCACGCCCCCATGCATCGATCGCCGACTCTCGATGAGATTGGCGGCGCGGCGCTGTATCTCTTGTCGGATCTTTCCGGCGCGGTGACGGGTGAGGTGCATTTTGTCGATTGCGGCTACAACACCATTTCCATGCCGAGTCTGTCGGCGCTCAAGACCATGGAAGGTGACAAGGAAGCTGAGACCGCGCCTGAAAAGGCGCCGCGCGAGGCCGCCCAATAAGGGCTCTAGATCAACGGATTAGAGGAAATATGCTGATGGCCCAGCTGGTCGTTCTGATTTGTCTCCTGGCGACGCCGACGCAATGTACGGAGAAGCCCGTGCCTGGGGCGACCGCGCAGGACGTGGTGAGCTGCCTTAAGACCGCCGGCGACAAGGCCGACGAATGGCAGAAGGCCAACAGCCAATATTTCGTTATTGGCTGGCGTTGCCAGAAGCAGTAGCCGTCGCACTCCCATATTGTTGTCATGGCCGGGCTTGTCCCGGCCATCCACGTCTTTGATCTTCAGCTTGGAAATTCGTGGACTCCGGGCACGAGGCCGGGCATGACGCGCTTTTCTGGCGGACTGGCGCTAGCTCGCGTCGGCCTTTTGCAGCTCCCGGCCCGTTGCCTGATCGACGACCTTCATCGATAGTCTGACCTTGCCGCGATCGTCGAAGCCGAGCAGCTTTACCCAGACCATGTCGCCTTCCTTGACGACGTCGGTCACCTGCTTCGGGCGCCCTTCGGCAAGCTGCGAGATGTGCACGAGCCCGTCCTTGGCGCCGAAGAAATTCACGAAGGCGCCGAACTCCATCACCTTGACTACCTTGCCATGATAGATCTCGCCGACCTCAGGCTCGGCCGCGATGCCCTTGATGCGGGAGATCGCGGCACGGATCGACTCGGCATTGGCTGACGCGATCTTCACGGTGCCGTCATCCGAGATATCGATCTTGGCGCCGGATTCCGCGACGATTTCGCGGATCACCGAACCGCCGGAGCCGATCACCTCGCGGATCTTGTCGACCGGGATGTGGATCGTCTCGATGCGCGGCGCATATTCGCCGAGGTCCGGGCGCGCCTCATTCAACGCCTTGTTCATCTCGCCGAGAATATGCATGCGGCCCTCGCGCGCCTGATCAAGCGCGACCCTCATGATCTCCTCGGTAATGCCGGTGATCTTGATGTCCATCTGCAGCGAGGTGACACCTTCGGACGTGCCGGCCACCTTGAAGTCCATATCGCCTAGATGATCCTCGTCGCCAAGGATGTCAGATAGGACGGCAAACTCCGCCTCCTGCTTGATGAGTCCCATAGCGATGCCAGCGACCGGCCGGCGCAGGGGAATGCCCGCATCCATCATGGCAAGCGACGATCCGCAGACCGTGGCCATGGAGGACGAGCCGTTCGACTCGGTGATCTCGGAGACCACGCGGATGGTGTACGGGAAGGTTTCGCGGTCCGGCAACACAGGATGGATTGCTCGCCAGGCGAGCTTGCCGTGGCCGATCTCGCGGCGTCCAGGCGAGCCCATGCGGCCTACTTCGCCCACCGAATAGGGTGGGAAATTGTAGTGCAGCAAGAAGGTCTCCTTATAGGTGCCCTCCAGCGCATCGATATATTGCTCGTCCTCGCCGGTGCCGAGCGTCGCCACCACCAGCGCCTGGGTCTCGCCGCGAGTGAACAGCGCGCTGCCATGGGTGCGGGGCAGGATTCCCACCTCGCAGACGATAGGTCTGACCGTAGTGAGATCGCGCCCATCGATGCGGTGCTTGGTGGAAAGGATACTTGAGCGGACCACGTCCTTCTCCAGCTCTTTGAAGGCGCTTCCCGCCTTTGTGAACGCCGTGACGTCGGTATTTTCCGGCACCAAGGCGCTAACCACCCTTTCCTTGATCTCGGCCACGCGATCATGACGGTCATGCTTGGCGGCGATCTTGTAGGCCTCACGCAACTCAGCTTCCGCGATCTCCCGGGCCTTCGCGGCAAGCTCTTCGGCGCTCGTGTCGGTCTTGAGTTCCCACGGCTCCTTCGCCGCGCGCTCGGCAAGGTTGACGATGGCCTCAAGCACCGGCTGGAAGTGCTTCTGGCCGTACATCACGGCACCCAGCATCACGTCCTCTGGCAGCTCCTTCGCTTCGGACTCAACCATGAGTACGGCGTTGGCGGTGCCGGCCACGACGAGGTCGAGCGCGCTTTCCCGCATCTCGTCGATCATCGGATTGAGCGCGTATTTTCCAGCGATATAGCCGACGCGGGCGGCGCCAATCGGGCCGAGGAACGGAATGCCGGAGAGCGTGAGCGCGGCTGATGTCGCGATCATCGCCACGACGTCAGGATCATTCTCCATGTCGTGGGAAAGCACGGTGGCGACTACCTGAGTCTCGTTCTTGAAACCACTCGCAAACAGCGGCCGGATCGGGCGGTCGATGAGACGTGAGGTCAGCGTCTCCTTCTCCGTGGGGCGTCCCTCGCGCTTGAAATAGCCGCCGGGGATCTTGCCGGCGGCGAAGGTCTTTTCCTGGTAGTTCACGGTCAGTGGGAAAAAGTCGATGCCGGGCTTGGCCTCCTTGGCGGCGACGGCAGTGGCGAGCACCGATGTGCCGCCATATTGGGCGAGAACGGCGCCGTCCGACTGGCGGGCGATGCGGCCGGTTTCCAACCTGAGCGGTCGGCCCGCCCATTCGATTTCTACGGTGTGCTTATGCAGCATGATGATGTCTCAACAAACAGGGATAGGGTAGGCCCGAGCGGACTCCCTGAAGGCGAAGGCTCGGGTCGATTTGTCGTGAAGGTCCCGCGGCGCACGGCGGTGAGCGTCTCGCATCACCGGCGAATGCCCAGGCGGTTGATGAGCTTCTGATACCGATCCTCGTCCGTGGCCTTGACGTAGTCGAGCAACCGGCGCCGCTGACTAACCATTTTCAACAGCCCGCGCCGTGAATGGTTGTCCTTGTTATGCGTCTTAAAGTGATCAGTAAGATTGGTGATCCGTTCGGTTAGTATTGCCACTTGGACTTCGGGAGACCCGGTATCGCCGGGCTTGGTGGCATAGTCTTTGATAAGCTCTTGCTTGCGCAAAGCGCTGATCGACATCGGATGATTCCTCTGAATTGACGATGTGCCCTAGCCCGGTAGATTGAACACTCGGGTGGGGCGAAATTCGCCTTGGCTGACCTCACCCACCGCCACGAGCAAACCTCGTGACGTGGCGTAAACGGGCCCTTTGAGAATTGGAGCATCCCGGCCTCTTAACAGCACGGGTTGGCCTCTCTTGAGCCTGGCCGCGTCCTGCCCGCTGATGGCGAGCGCCGGGATGTCGTCCAGCGCTGTCTCCACGGGCTTAAGCACGCCCAAAAGCGCGTCGCGGCCGGCGACACTATGTCCTAACTCCTCCAGCTTTGCCAGGGAAATCGCGCCTTCTTCGCTAAAGGGACCGACCTGGGTCCGGCGTAATTCCGTTACATGGGCGACGGTGCCAAGCGCCTGCCCAAGGTCCCTGGCAAGAGCTCGAACATAGGTACCCTTGCCGCAACGCGCCTCGATCATGCAATGGTCCGGGTCCGGCATGTCGATGAGCTTGAGACCCGCGATCAGCGCCGGCCGTGGGGCAAGCTCGAAGTCCTGCTCGTCCCTGGCGAGGTCATAGGCTCTCGCGCCCGCAACCTTCAACGCCGAATAGCGCGGAGGTACTTGGCTGATCCCGCCCACGAAGCTCGGAAGCGCCGCTTCGATCTCGGCGCGCGCAGGCCTCCGGACGCTTGTCTCCAGCACAGCGCCCTCCGCGTCGTCCGTGTCGGCGGCCGCGCCGAAACGCACCGTGAAGCGGTACTGCTTGTTGCCTTCCACCGCGAAGGGCACGGTCTTGGTGGCTTCCCCGAACGCAATGGGCAGGACGCCCGTAGCGAGCGGATCGAGCGTGCCGGCATGCCCTGCCTTTGCCGCGCCGTAAAGGTGCCTCACCCGCGACACGGCCTTTGTCGATGTCATGCCTCGGGCCTTGTCGAACACGAGCCAGCCGTTAATGGGGGACCCCTTGCGCCGCCGAGCCATGTCGCGTCTGTCGCTCTTCTTCGTCAGCCGTCGAAATCGCGGGCGACCTTGGGCGAGGCGAGCAACTCGTCGATCCGCTTCGAGGTGGCAAACGACGTATCGGTCTTGAAGCGAAGCTCGGGCATGAACTTGAGGCCCACGCGCCGCGCGAGCTCGCCCCGCAAAAAGCGCTTGTGCTGATCGAGATGCTTGACGGCATCCTCGGCCCCTGTGCCGCCAAGCGGCAGCACGAAGATAGTGCCGAGCTTCAAGTCTGGTGTCATGCGCACCTCGGACACGGTAAGCGAATATTGGTTAAGCACCTCGTCAACGATCTCGCCGCGGGCGAAGATCTCGGCCAGCGCATGGCGAATGATCTCACCAACCTTGAGCTGGCGCCGGCTAGGGGCTCGTCCCTTGTCGCGATTGATCATGGCAATGCCGGAGGTCACGAGCGCGGCAGCGCCTAGAGAGTGCGCTGGACGTGCTCGACGTCGAAGCACTCGATGACCTCGCCCTGGCGCATGTCCTGGTAGCCTTCGAACGCCATGCCGCATTCCTGCCCGGCCACCACCTCGCGCACCTCGTCCTTGAAGCGCTTGAGCGTCGACAGCTTGCCTTCATGTACCACGACATTGTCGCGAATCAGCCGGACATGAGCACCCCGCTCGACCTTGCCTTCCGTAACGCGGCAGCCTGCGACCTTGCCCGCCTTGGAGATGGTGAACACTTCCAGGATCTCGGCACTGCCGAGGAAGGTCTCGCGCCGCGTGGGTGCCAGCAGGCCGGACATGGCTTGCTTCACCTCGTCCACCAGGTCGTAAATCACGGCGTAATAGCGGATCTCAACGCCTTCGTGCTCAGCAGCTTGGCGGGCCTGGGTGTTGGCGCGCACGTTGAAGCCGAGGATGACCGCACCGGACGTTGCCGCGAGGCCGACATCAGATTCGGTAATCCCGCCGACGCCGGCGTGAATGATGCGGGCCCTCACCTCATCGGTGCCGAGCTTGTCGAGGGCAGCGACGATGGCCTCCACCGAACCCTGCACGTCGCCCTTGATCAGAAGCGTGAATTCCTTGGTTCCAGCGGCCTTGAGCTGGGTCATCATCTGTTCGAGCGAGCCGCGCTGACCGGCCACGGCGAGGCGTTTGCGCCGCTCGCGCATGCGATAGCTCGTGATCTCGCGCGCCCGCGCCTCGTTCTCTACCACTGCGAACTGATCGCCGGCTTCAGGCGCGGAGTCGAAGCCGAGCACCTCGACTGGCACCGAAGGTCCAGCTTCCTTGACCTGCTCGCCGAGGTCGTTGATCAGCGCGCGGACACGGCCATAAGCCGACCCTGCCACGACCAGATCGCCGAGATGAAGTGTGCCACGCTGGACGAGTGCCGTGCCCACTGGGCCACGGCCGCGCTCGAGCTTGGCCTCGACGATCACGCCTTCCGCTGGCCGGTTGGGGTTGGCGGCGAGTTCCAGCACCTCGGCCTGCAGCGCGATCGCCTCGAGCAGCTTGTCGAGGCCGGTCTTCTTGAGCGCGGACACCTCGATCTCCAGCGTATCGCCACCCAGACTCTCCACCACGATCTCCTGGCTGAGCAATTCGGTACGGACTCGCTGGGGATCAGCGCCTGGCTTGTCGATCTTGTTGATGGCAACGATCATTGGCACCTGCGCGGCCTTGGCGTGATTGATGGCCTCCACCGTCTGCGGCTTGACGCCGTCATCCGCGGCCACCACGAGCACAACGATGTCCGTCACCTGGGCACCTCTAGCGCGCATTGCGGTGAAGGCCTCGTGGCCTGGCGTATCAATAAACGTGATCCTCTGGCCCGCGGACGTCACCACCTGATAGGCACCGATATGTTGGGTAATGCCGCCAGCCTCTTGGCTGACGACATTGGTTGCGCGGATGGCGTCGAGCAGCGAGGTCTTGCCGTGATCGACATGGCCCATGATGGTCACGACGGGAGCGCGCGGCTGCACGTCCTCGGCCAAATCCTCGGCGCCGATGAAACCCTCTTCCACGTCGGCTTCGGACACGCGGCGCACGGTGTGGCCAAACTCCTCGGCGATGAGCTGCGCGGTATCGGCATCGATCACATCGGTAATCTTGCGCATCTCGCCGTCTTTCATTAGATATTTGATGACGTCTACGCCTCGCTCGGCCATGCGGTTGGCAAGCTCCTGAATGGTGATGACTTCCGGCACCACCACTTCGCGCTGAATCTTCTGTTGCGCCTGCGGGCCGATGGTTTGCTTTTTCTGCCGCTCGCGGTGGCGTTTCAGCGAAGCAAGGCTGCGCTGGCGCTGCTCCTCGTCGAGCGCGTTGGTGATGGTTAGGCGGCCGCGGACCCGGCGCTCCTCGCCAACGCGAGGCTTGACGGGCCGCTCCTTCTTATGTCGCGCCTCTGTGGTACGGGGAGCTTCCTCCTCCTCTTCCTTGACGAGGAGGTGCTTGCGGGCGACTTCCTCGCCCTTACGCCTGGCCTCGGCTTCGGCCTCATGCCGCGCCTCCTCTTTCTTCTGGCGCTCGACCGCCTCGTCATGCTCCTTGGCCTTGACTTCCTCGGTGACGCTACGGCGCGCCGCCTCTTCCTTGGCCTTCTCGCGCGCTTCAGCCTCGCGTTGCCGCGATTCATTCAAGGCCCTGAGGCGCGCGTCCTTCTCCTCGTCGGATAGTGCGCGCAGCACCACGCCCGGACGGCGCTGCCCATCTTCGCGTGCGCGCTTAGCTGGTGTCGGCTCCGGCGTCGCCGTTGCCAGGTTAGGCTGTTCCTCCATGGGCTGAGCCGCGGGAGTGGCACCGACCGCCCGGCGCTTCTTCTTCTCTACCAGAACGGACTTGGAGCGGCCGTGGCTGAAGCTCTGACGCACATGGCCGGACTCCACCGTCCGGCGCACATTGAGCGTCATTTTGCGGCCTCCCTGAACGGTTTTGTCTTCAGTCTCGTTTATTTCACTCATTCCTTGTCCGTATCCGATCCAGTTGGCTAGGGAAAGGCTCCAGCGTTGCCCTTGCGGTAACATTCCGCGCGGGAGGCGCTGGTGAGGAATTTCGCAGCCGCTCCGCCCTGGATCAGGGCTGCATGTATCACATTTGTCTTACCTGATGCCAAACCCAATTCCTCCGCGCTGAAAATGCGGATCGGAGCGCGCGTCTCACCCCTTGTGCTTGCTCGAAATCTACCGTCAAGCTTACGGCAACCCTCCTCAGCCGCGTCGCTCGCATGGATAAGTGCGGCGACCCGGCCCCCGGCGATGGCCTCCTCGACCTTGACGGTGCCGAACACCACCTCTCCCGCTTTGTTGGCAAGCGCAAGAGCGCCAAGCGCGCCTTCAACCAGCAGTCGATCGACCTGGTCGGCGAGCCCCGCAGGGACTTTGACCGCGGTCTTCAGCGCTCGGGCAAAAACGTTGCGTTTGGCTGCTTCCGCCACATGATCGTTGGCGGCCTTGACCCAGACGCCGCGGCCGGGAAGCCGTGCCTTAAGGTCGGGGACGATTTCGCCGCTTGGGGCGAGGACGAAGCGGATCAGATCCTCTTTCGGCAGGCCTTCACGCGTGAGAGCGCAGCGGCGGACGGGATCTCCCGTCTCGCTCGCCGTTTCGTGCTGTGGCTTCATAACATCCTGCCGCAACGGCGCTGTCTCCTCAAAAGCTCCGGGTGCCGGGGGGGCCGCTCATAACGCGGCGCCGCCCTCCTTGGCTTCGTTTTGCTCTTCGCCGTCACCTGCCTCGACCTCCTCCGGCTCCGCGACAAGGTCGGCTTCGTCGATCCAGCCGGCCTTGACGCGCGCGGCAAGGATCAGCGCCTCGACCTCCTGCTTGCTGAGGTTGAACGTATCGAGGATGCCCTCGTGGTGGATCGTCTCCTTGTCCTTGCGCTCGTTCCACCCCAACAAATCGTCGGTCGCGCAATCGGCAACGTCCTCCACGGTCTTCACGTTCTTTTCACCAAGCGCGACAAGCATCGCCGTGGTGAGGCCCGGAATCGTCGCCACGTCATTGGAGACGCCGAGGGCCTTCCGTTTGGCATCCTGCTCGGCCTCGATTTTCTCCAGATGCTCGCGGGCGCGCGTCTGAATCTCCGCCGCGGTATTCTCGTCAAATCCTTCAATCGAAGCGATTTCGGAGGGCTCCACGAAGGCCACCTCCTCGATCGAGCTGAAGCCTTCAGAAGCGAGCAGTTGCGCGATAACCTCATCCACGTCGAGCGCCTCCATGAACATGGACGAGCGCTCGGCGAACTCCGCCTGGCGGCGCTCCGACTCCGACGCCTCGGTCATGATGTCGATGTCCCAGCCGGTGAGCTGCGAGGCGAGCCGCACATTCTGGCCCTTGCGGCCAATGGCGAGCGACAGCTGCGCGTCGGGCACCACCACCTCGATGCGCTCGGCGTCCTCGTCGAGCACCACCTTGACCACTTCGGCAGGGGCCAGTGCGTTGACGATGAAGGTCGCGGCATCCGGCGACCATTGGATAATGTCGATCTTCTCGCCCTGCAGCTCGTTCACCACGGCCTGCACGCGGCTGCCGCGCATGCCGACGCAGGCGCCGACGGGATCGATGGAAGCGTCGCGCGATACAACGGCGATCTTGGCGCGGCTGCCGGGATCGCGTGCCACCGATTTTATGGTAACGATGTTGTCATAGACCTCCGGCACCTCTTGGGCGAACAGCTTGGCCATGAACTCCGGATGCGTTCGCGACAGGAAGATTTGCGGGCCACGCTGCTCGCGGCGCACGTCATAGACATAGGCGCGGATACGGTCGCCGTAGCGGAAGTTCTCGCGCGGCAGCGTCTCATCGCGGCGCACGATAGCCTCGGCGCGGCCGAGATCGACGATGACGTTGCCATACTCGACGCGCTTGACAATGCCGTTCACGATCTCGCCGACGCGGTCCTTGTACTCGTCATATTGGCGCTCACGCTCGGCCTCGCGCACCTTCTGCACGATTACTTGCTTGGCGTTCTGCGCCGCCACGCGACCAAAATCGAGCGGCGGGAGCGGCTCGGCGATGAAGTCCCCGACTTGCGCCGCAGGGTTCCGCCGCCGCGCTTCCTCGAGCGAAATCTGTGTCGCCTCCATGGTCACCTGCTCGACCACTTCGAGCAGCCGGGCGAGCCTGATCTCTCCCGTCTTGGGATCGACCTCGGCCTTGATCTCGTTTTCGCTGCCATAGCGCGACTTGGCAGCCTTCTGGATTGCGTCCTCCATGGCCATGATCACCACCTGGCGATCGATCGCCTTCTCGCGCGCGACCGCATCAGCGATTTGCAAAAGCTCCAGCCTGTTGGCGCTCACGCCTGCCTGAGCCATCTTTTTCTGCCTCCGTTAAGTCTCAACTGGGCGGGATTGGTGCCTGCGATAAGTCCTCTAATGCCCTTTCTTGCCCCTAAGGTCGGCCCGGAAAGCGGCTTGATCTGCAACGAGCTTCGCCTCGCTGATCAGCGAAAACGGAATGCCGATCACTTGCGGCTTCTCTCCGTCAGGAAGCTCGATGCGGAGCAGCGCTTCGCCCTTAGAGACCCCTTCGATCCGGCCCCTGAACCGCATTCTGCCGTCGACCGGCTCCTTCAGCTCTATCTTCGCCTCATGACCGGTCCACGACGCGAAGTCGCTCGGTCGAACGAGGGGCCGGTCGATGCCGGGGGTCGAAACCTCGAGCCGGTAGCCACCAGGCATCGAATCGCAAGCGTCGAGTAACGGCAAAAGCCTCCGGCTGATGGAGGCGCAATCGTCGATCGTCATCTGACCTTCCGCCCTTTCCGCCATGATCTGCACGGTGCCACCGTCACGGCCCGAAACCCTTACCCGCACCAGGCGGAAGCCAAGCTCCTCAACCACCGATTCGGCGAGTTCGGCGATCTCGCGTTCAGCGCCGGTCTCTTTGGCGAAACGGCGATCGGAGCTTGATGAGCGGCTCGACATAGGTAAGGCCATGACTCCCTCGAAGAGACAGCAGAAAAGCAGGACGCCTAACAAAAAGGAGCGGGCGAAAGGCCCACTCCTGATTAAAACCAATCATGAGTTCGGAGCTAATATACGGTGTTTTTCAAAGGATTCAAGGAGGCTTGCACGGCGCGCAGCGGCTCCTTACTGCCCGAGGATGGACTGCTCGATGCGGTCGAAATCGTTGCTCTGCCCATAGCTCAAGGCGCAGAGGCAGGAGGAGCGATAGCCGCCCCTGGCTGTGGCGCCTGAGGCGAGGCTGTCCTGGAAAGTGCAGGCATCGTCGCCGAAAGCGCATCAGCCTTCACGTGCATGTCCCTGACCGCGGCCGCGACCGCCTCTTGCAGCGTCGAGAACTGCTAGTTGAGCAGGGCGTCGGTGGTGTCGGGGGCCCGGCAAGCGCGAGCGCCGGTGATAAGAGGAGCAACAGCACGAGGAGATGGCTGCGCATCAATTTTCT
>DASPOV010000035.1:0-6111 GCA_035625815.1 Methyloceanibacter sp. | reverse complement strand
CCGATGACAAGGTGCGGGCGATTGGCGCCAAGCCCCGCGACCGTTGCAAGGATGTCTGGGTTCTGCGCTAGCTTCAGGATCGTCTCACCACCCTGGTTCTGCTTCTTCAGCTTGTGGATCGCCTCGTCGGCGGCGCGCCAGTCCGCAACCGCAGCGGCGCAGATCGCGATATCGGCGGGAAGCGCGTCAAGCACCGCCGCCAACATCTCATGCGCCGTCTCGACTTTCACCACGTGCACGCCTTCCGGATCTGCAATTGCCACCGGGCCGCTTACCAGAGTTACCCCGGCGCCGAGCGCTGCTGCTGCGCGGGCGAGCGCGTGCCCCTGCTTGCCTGACGAGCGATTGGCGATATAGCGTACCGGATCGATCGGCTCCTGCGTCGGGCCAGAGGTGATGAGCACGCGGCGCCCGGCGAGCGGAACCGCCCTGGCCCCGAGCAGCGTCGCGATCGCGTCGATGATCTCGCCAGGCTCGGCCATGCGGCCAGGCCCATACTCGCCGCACGCCATCTCTCCCTCATTGGGCCCGACAAAGGCGATGCCATCCTCGCGCAGCCTTGCCACGTTCCGCCTGGTCGCCACGTGCTGCCACATGCGCACATTCATGGCGGGCGCAACCAGCACCCGCTTGTCGGTGGCGAGCAGCACCGCAGTGGCGAGATCGTCAGCAAGCCCATGCGCCATCTTGGCGAGAAGGTCAGCGGTCGTCGGCGCTACCACGATAAGCTCCGCCTCACGCGACAGGCGGATGTGTCCGATTTCAGCCTCGTCCTTGAGGTCGAAGAGGTCGGTGAAGACCTTTCCCTCTGAGAGTACCGAGAGGGACAGCGGCGTGACGAACTCCGCGCCGCCCTTCGTAAGAATGGTGCGCACACTCACGCCTCGCTCCTTCAAGCGGCGGACGAGTTCGAGGTTCTTATAGGCGGAGATGCCGCCGCCGACGATGAGCAGGACGCGCTTGCCTTGCACTCCACTTACTCCGCTGCTATGCCCGCGCAGGTGGGCATCCAGATAGAACTCCGGCCACCTCTCCAGTTCCTGAATTGCCGGATCAAGGCTGGCAATGACATAAACTTAGTTACCGCGTCTCTCAATCAAAACAAGAGCGCGAGCGCAATCGCTACAAGGGCGATGGCGCCGACCCAGATGCCGATACGGGTTGCTCTGTTGCCCCTACCTTGCGCCTCGGCGAGTCGCTCCACGGTATGGTCGTCGAGCCGAACCCCCCCCTCGACAAAAGCGGAGAAGGCGTCGACAGTCCGCTCGGCCTGGCCAAGCAGCTTCGGGATATCGGTAACGAATTTGCCGACGGAAACGGCGCCCTCGGCGGCGGCTTCGAAATGCGCCTCGGGGCCGAACTGGCTCTGCATCCAGTCTCTGACCACGGGCTCAGCCACAACCCACATGTTCAGCTCTGGGTCGAGGCTCCGGCCTACGCCCTCCACGACCACCATGGTCTTCTGCAGCAGCAGCAGCTCAGGCCGCGTCTGCATGTCGAACACTTCGGTATATTGGAAGAGTTGGCCCAAGAGCTGCGCCATGGAAATCTCGCTTGCCGGGCGATCCATGATCGGCTCGCCGATAGCGCGCAAGGCTTGGGCGAACAGCTCGACGGAATGCCGGCGTGGAACGTAGCCCGCCTCGAAATGCACTTCCGCCACGCGACGGTAGCTCCGTGTGATGAAGCCGTGCAGTATCTCGGCGAGGAAGCGCCGCTCCTTCAATCCCAGCCGCCCCATGATGCCGAAATCGACGGCCGCTATGCGTCCCTCATTGTCGATGAACAAATTCCCCGGATGCATGTCGGCATGGAAGAAGCCGTCGCGCATTGCGTGGCGCAGGAAGATCTGCATAAGGCGCGCACCGAGCGACTTCAAGTCGTGTTCCTTCGTGCGCAGAGCGTCGTGATCTGCGATCGGAATGCCATCGATCCATTCGAGCGTCAGCACGCGCCGCGCGCTCCGACTCCAATCGACCTGCGGCACGCGGAAGCCCTCGTCGTTTTTGGAATTCTCGGCCATCTCGGAGATCGCGGCGGCTTCCATGCGCAAATCCATCTCAATGGCGACGGACTTCGCGAGCGTTTCGACCACGGCCTGAGGGCGGAGCCGGCGCGAGGGCGGATGCAGCCGCTCGATCATCCGCGCCGCGAAAAAATAAGAATCGAGGTCCTTGTTGAAGCGCTGCTCGATGCCGGGGCGAAGAACCTTGACGGCGACGTGCTTGAGCGCGCCCTCAGGTTCGCGCACCACAGCCTTGTGCACCTGTGCGATCGAGGCGGCCGCCACAGGGGGACCGAACTCGGCGAACAGTTTGCCAATCGGCGCTTCGAGCGCGTCCTCGACAGCCTGGTGCGCTTCGGTTTGCGAGAAGGGCGGCAGGCGATCCTGGAGCGTGGAGAGGTCGGCGGCGAGTTCCCTGCCGATGATGTCGTCGCGGGTGGCGAGAAACTGACCGAGCTTGATGTAGGAGGGTCCGAGCGAGGTTAGCGCGGTGGAAAGCCGCGCCCCGTTCGCCTTCCCTTTGCGTAGCGGCGCGGTCATGCGGCCGAACAGGGCGAGCGGCGGGGGCAGCCTTATCTCGTCAGGCAGCACCCGGGCACCGGACCAGGCGATGACGGCTCCTGCCCGCGTCAACCGCGCCATATTCCTGATTGCGTTCATGGTCTCAGAGCCGCCAGGCAGAGTGGATCGCTGCGATGCCGCCGGCCAGGTTGCGGTAACGCACCCGCTCGAAGCCAGCAGTCTCGATGATTCCCGTGAAGGACTTCTGATCGGGGAAACGGCGGATGCTCTCCACGAGATAACGATAGGAGGCACTGTCGCCGGCAACAAGGGCGCCGAGTACCGGGATCGCGTTCATGGAATAGGCGTCGTAAAGCGTATCGAGGATCGGCGTCTCCACGGCTGAGAATTCAAGGCAAAGGAAGCGCCCACCCGGCTTCAGCACGCGAAACGCCTCGGCAAGCGCCGCCTCGATATGGGTCAAATTGCGCATGCCGAAGGCGATCGTATAGGCGTCGAACCTCTTAGCGGGGAAGGGCAGGTTTTCGGCATTACCTTGCACGAAGAAAAGGCGCTCTTCCTTGGCTGCTCGCGCGCGCCCCACCTCCATCATCTCGGCGCTGATGTCGCAGATCACCGCGCGCCCCCCGCTCCCGGCCACTTGAAGAAAGCGCGAGGCGATGTCGCCGGTGCCCCCAGCAACGTCGAGAAGGGCGAAAGGTGCGGGACCTTTGGATGGCGCAAGCCAGCCGATCAAATCGTCTTTCCACAGCCGGTGCAGACCGCCCGACATCAAATCGTTCATGAGGTCGTAGCGGCGCGCCACTCGAGCAAAGACGTCGTTGACGAGCGCCTGCTTCGTCTCCGCAGCGACTGGCGCAAAGCCGAAACTTACTGCGGACTCTTTCGGGGTCTTCATGCGCTGGACAATAGCGCAAGGCCGGAAATCAAGCTATTGTTGCGCTGCAACGGAACTCGTTTCGCATTGCGGTAGTACCTTTATGCCCGAATTGCCTGAGGTGGAGACGGTCCGACTGAGGCTTGCACCGGTTCTCGTCGGGAACAGCTTTGCGAGCGTCGAGCAGCGGCGCGGCGATTTGCGCTTTCCGCTGCCCAGGCATTTCGCACAACGGCTTCAAGGCCGGAAGGTCGATGCGCTTGAGCGGCGCGCGAAATATTTGCTTGCACGCCTCGACGACGGCGAGGTGCTGGTGATGCATTTGGGCATGACGGGCCGCTTCAGCATCGATCATAATTCCAGCGCTCAAGTAGCGCCGAAAAACCACGAGCCGGGCGTGTTCGCTCATCCTCAACGTCACACGCCAAGGCACGAGCACATCGTGTTCCACCTCGTCGACGGAACCGCCGTGCGCTACAGCGACACCCGCCGCTTCGGGCTCATGGACCTCATCGCCGGCGAAGCGCTTCCGACCCATGCGCTGTTGAAAGGGCTCGGCATCGAGCCGCTAGGCTCCGACCTCACCACCGACTGGCTTGCCTCCCGACTCAAGGGCAAGGCCACAGCGATCAAGGCCGCGCTTGTCGATCAGCGCCTAATCGTGGGGCTCGGCAATATCTATGCCTGCGAGGCGCTCTTCCGCGCCGGCGTCTGTCCGCTCCGCCTCGCCGGCACGCTGGCGACCAAGACGGGAAAACCCACGAAAGCGACCGAGGCGCTGGTCAAGGCCGTCAAATCCGTGCTCGGAGAGGCGATCAAGGCTGGCGGCTCGTCGTTGCGCGATTATGCCCACCCCGATGGCGGGCTCGGGTGCTTCCAGCATTCTTTCAAAGTGTACGGCCGGGAGGGAAAGCCCTGTCGAAAGAAAAGCTGCCGCGGCACTGTCCGCCGCATCGTCCAGAGCGGCCGCTCGACTTTCTACTGTCCAAACTGTCAACGATAAGGGAACTCGACGCGCCATGTTTGCCAACGAACTCACCAGGGAACACGACATCAAGCCTGCCTCTCTTTACGAGACGATCATCGTCATCACCGAAGGCAAGGTCGGCCTCATTACGCTCAACCGGCCGCATGCGCTGAACGCGCTAAACGCCCTTCTGATCAAGGAGCTCAACCGCGCGCTCGACGCCTTCGAGGCGGACCCAAACATCGGCTGCATCGTCATCACCGGGAGTGAGAAGGCATTCGCCGCCGGTGTCGACATCAAGGAGATGCACAAGAAGACCTTCGTCGAGGCCTATGGCAGCGATTTCATCGCGCCTTTCGACCGCATCAGCCAAACCCGCAAGCCGATTATTGCAGCAGTCGCGGGTTATGCGCTTGGCGGGGGATGCGAGCTTGCCATGAGCTGCGACATCATCTTGGCGGGCGATAACGCGGTGTTCGGCCAGCCCGAGATCAATCTCGGCATCATGCCGGGCGCCGGCGGCACACAGCGGCTGACCCGCGCTGTCGGCAAGGCAAAGGCCATGGAGCTTTGCCTTACGGGCCGGCGCATGGATGCGGTGGAAGCCGAGCGCTCCGGGCTCGTGAGCCGCATTGTGCCGGTAGCGGAGCTGCACGACGAGGCGATGAAGGTCGCCGACAAGATCGCCAACCTGTCCCAGCATGCGGTGATGATGATCAAGGAAGCGATTAATCGCGGCTTCGCCACCACGCTCGCCGAAGGGACGCGGTTTGAGCGCGGTCAGTTCTATTCGCTCTTCGCCACGGAGGATCAGAAGGAGGGAATGGCGGCCTTCATCGAGAAGCGGCCGCCCGTGTTCCACAATCGGTGAGCGGACTCTCAAGACTCACACTGTCGGCTCTTGCGGCTCCTCCAAAAGAGGTGCTTCAGCATTTCCTAACTGATCGTTTGAGACCACTAGCCGAGGAGTGGCCTCGGGTCGTGACTCCATTGGATACGAATCTGGAGGGGAATCGATTTGCTGCGTCGTCGCCTCCATACACAGAACGATCGCTTCAAGCGTCTCACGAAGCTTCAAATAATCGAACTTAGCCCATGGAGAGTCGTCGCCTGAGGGCAATTTGCCCTCTGCCCAGTCGTCGACTGCTTTTTGAACGTCACCAGGCGACATGCGGGGAATCCTTCCACACATTGGATTGAGAAACTGTCAAAGAACCGAGCCGTTCCCTAACCAGGGGGACTTCCGGTGATGATGTGTGGTTTGGGCAACAGACAGATTGGAGTTCGGTCCGGCTATCTCCCCTTTTGGGTCAAAAGCAGACATCAGGGCACGGATCAGGGATGTCCGATTTACCCCCAGGAGCAGACATGCATCGTCGGCATCAATGTCAGCTAAGTGCCAAAAGCGGACCATACTATCCGGCCACGTGCTTCCAACTACCTCAGAGGCTTTGGGGTTCTGATTGAGGGGTTGTGAGGTTCGTCCGGCAGATCATCGCTATCCAGCCAGCCAAAGGTTCCCGTCGATCTATCTGGAGACAGGCATGACGAGCGACATCCCGCGGCAATCGGTATAGCCTACTCGCATTAGCTAGTTGCGAAGCCGCAAGGCCGCACAATGCTGGTTGGACATAGTGGTCCCGCGGCCCGCAGCCGCTCTGCGCCGCTGTGCTCAACGTTGCGGCGGGCGTCCAACCAACCTGCCTGGGGAGGCCCTGGGCCATCCGGAGAGGTGAATGG
>DASPOV010000034.1:0-5818 GCA_035625815.1 Methyloceanibacter sp. | reverse complement strand
GCGCCATCTGCTCGGTCAGGCGGTGCATGATGGCCTCCGGCTGGCGCGCCGAAGCACTCGCCGCACGCTCCACGAGGCTCGAGATTTGGCTGAGTTGATTGGTTATGACGCTGGTAAGGCGGGCGCCTTCCGCGGTCCGTGCCGCGATAAGCTGGTCGAGCGCGGCGGTCAGACCCTTGAGCAGCGCCTCTTCGAGGCGGCTTTGCGCCTCCTCGCTCTCCTCATTGTCGACCACCTCGACCACGCCACGCATGGCAAGCAGCGTGTCGAGGCCTGGAGCCGCAAGCTGCGTCAGAGCTCGCGCCCGCTCGGCCACCGCGAGCGCTTGGCTTAGCACCGTTTCGTTAAGGCGAATAGCAAGCTCACCAGTCTCCCGACGGAGGGTGAGATTCAGCGTGCAGTTGCCCCGCGCAAGTTTCTCCTGACACAGCGACCGTGCCTTGATCTCGAGCCCTTCCAATCCCGGCGGCATGCGGAAGCGAAGCTCAAGCCCGCGGCCATTGACGCTTCGGACCTCCCAATGCCAGCTCGTCTCACCATGGACGCCGGCGCTGCGCCCAAATCCGGTCATGCTTTTCAGGGTCATGCGCGTTCAGTCTTGCAACCTTTTAGCCATCCGGAGCCACCGGGGACGACCGTTATATGCCGAGTCGGGCTGGATTCGGCGAGCGCAACTGCCCTTACCGCTCAAGCTGCCGGTGACACGTGTTAATGGAGAAAGAAGGGGGGAGCTGCCGTCAACGCAATGGGTTCCGCCGGGGTAGTGGAACATCGGCTCCGATTCCAACCGCCGGGGCAGTCGTAGGGGGAGCGTCGGCCTCGCCGGCCGATGCGGCACCGGGTGCAGCCGAAGACCGCAAATTGAGGAGCGCATCAGGCGCGACAAGTGTGCCGGGAGTGGTCCCCGCAGTTGGAGCCGTGCCGTTCGGCGAAGGATTGGGAGCGGCCCCATCCGGCGAAGAGTTCCCTGCGGCCGCTGCTGCCTCGGCCTCCTCGCGCTCATGCTCGCGGTTGGACCGCTCAACCTGGCGCCACTTCACGACATTCTTATTGTGCTCATCGAGGCTCGGCGCAAAGGCATGTCCCCCCGTGCCATCGGCCACAAAATAGAGATCCTTGGTCTTGGCCGGCTTCAGCACCGCCTCGATGGACGCTCGCCCGGGATTGGCGATTGGTGTGGGCGGCAACCCGTTGATCTTATAGGTGTTGTAAGGCGTGTCGCGGTCGAGCTCATCTTGCTGGATGGGATGGTCGAGCGCGCCCTTCCCGCCCGCCAAACCATAGATGACTGTGGGATCAGATTGGAGCCGCATCTTCTTTTTGAGCCGGTTTTCGAACACGCTTGCAATGCGCGGTCGCTCATCGGCTCGGCTCGTCTCTTTCTCCACGATGGAAGCGAGGATTACCACCTCTTCTGGAGATTGCACCACGATATCCGGGTCGCGGTCCTCCCACATCTTGGCGAGGAACTTTCGCTGGCCGACCTGCATCCGCTCGATGATGTCTTGCCGCGAGTCGCCAATTTGGAACCGATAGGTGTCGGGGAGCAGCGTTCCTTCGGCGGGAACTTCCGTGATGGTTCCCTCCAGATCCGGATTCGCCTGAAGCCGTTCGACGATTTGTTGACTGGTCAACCCTTCGGCGAAGGAGATCTTGTGATCGATCGACTTGCCCTCGACCAAGGTGTCTAGCACCTGGCGCATGCTGGCATTTTTGCGGAACTCGTATTCGCCGGCCTTCAAGGCGCCTTTGCCACGCACATAGATAAAGTAGATGATGCTCGTCATGAATATGCCACGGTCGGCGATGACCTCATCGCGTTCGAGGCGCTCGGCGATGCCGCTCACCCCCTCTCCCTTCGGAATCACCACGACCGCTGACGCTGTGAGCGGGCCTGGACGATCGAACTCCATCCTGAAGAAATAGAAGAGCACGAGCAGCCCGCAGGCGGTTACGAACGCAAACACGAACAGGGCGTTGAAGAATGCCAGGACTGGGTGCATGCGCCACGGCTCGCGTTCGGGAAACTCCGGCGGGCGGACTGGTTCGAGCGCTTCGTAAGGACTGCGTGGAGGAGCCGTGAAATCCCGGCCCACGCGATCCGTATGCTCAAGCGCATCGGTATTATTCGCCGTCGACGAGAGGTCGCTGGTCACGGACATTGCCTCGATGTCCCGCGCGGGGTGCCTATCCACTTGGAGTGAGAATATGGCGAAAGGGAGGTTCGGCTGGCAACCGCGACAGGGGCCTGAATTCAGGCGTCGCACCGCCGCAGGATCAGCGAGACATTGGTCCCGCCAAAACCAAAGGAGTTGGACAACACCGTATCGATCGTCCGCCGGTGCGCCTTGTGGGGCACGAGGTCGATGGCGGTCGCCACCGACGGATTGTCGAGGTTGAGGGTCGGCGGGGCAAGATTGTCGCGAATCGACAGCGCCGAGAAAATCGCCTCGACCGCGCCGGCGGCACCAAGCAGATGGCCGGTCGCAGACTTGGTCGACGACATGGAGACTTTGCCGGCGGCGTTGCCGAACAGCCGCTCGACCGCAGCTAGCTCGATCTCGTCTCCCATGGGTGTCGAGGTGCCGTGGGCGTTGATGTAATCGATGTCGGCAGGCTCGATACCGGCACGCTTCACCGCCGCAACCATGCAGCGATAGGCGCCGTCGCCATCCTCCGCGGGCGCAGTGATGTGGAAAGCATCCCCGGAGAGACCATAACCGATGATCTCGGCATAGATCGTGGCACCGCGGGCCTTGGCGTGTTCAAGTTCCTCGACCACGACCATGCCGGCACCCTCTCCCATAACAAAGCCATCCCGGTCGCGGTCATAGGGTCGCGATGCCCGTTGCGGCTCGTCGTTGAAGTTGGTCGACAGCGCCCGGCAGGCGGCGAAACCAGCGATGGCAAGGCGGCAGATCGGCGATTCGGCGCCGCCTGCGAGCATCACGTCGGCGTCGCCAAGCCCTACCAGCCGCGACGCATCGCCAATGGCGTGCGCTCCAGTGGAGCAGGCGGTAACTACGGCATGGTTCGGACCCCTCAGACCATGGTGGATCGAGACGTAGCCTGCGGCGAGGTTGATCAGACGCCCGGGAATGAAGAACGGGCTCACCCGCCGCGGCCCCTTCTCGGCCAAGAGGAGCGAGGTCTTCTCGATGCCTTGAAGGCCGCCAATCCCTGAACCGATCAGCACGCCAGTGCGGATTTGATCCTCGTAAGCCGTGGGCTTCCAACCGGCGCCGGTGAGCGCCTGCTCGGCGGCAGCCATGGCGTAGATGATGAACTCATCGACCTTGCGCTGCTCTTTCGGCTCCATCCAGTCGCTTGGATTGAAGGTGCCGTCGCTCCCGTCGCCGCGCGGAATCTGGCAGGCGATCTGGCAGCTGAGATCGGAAACATCGAAGCTCTCGACCCGCCTGGCGGCGTTATGGCCGGCCGTCAACCGCTCCCATGAAACCTCGACGCCGCAGCCGAGCGGCGAAACGAGACCAAGGCCTGTGATGACAACACGTCGCATCTGACGCCTTCGCGTGATCTTCGTGGGAATCGATGGTCGAGCCGTAGGGAGCTTGTTTTCGGCCCGAGCGTGCGACGAGCAAGGCAAGGTCAGGCGGTGGTGTTCTTCTCCAGAAACTTGATGGCGTCGCCCACAGTTAGAATCGTCTCTGCCGCATCGTCTGGAATCTCGCAGCCGAACTCTTCCTCGAAGGCCATGACCAACTCGACCGTGTCGAGGCTGTCGGCCCCAAGATCGTCGATGAAGCTTGCATTATCGGTGACCTTGTCGGCCTCGACGCCGAGATGCTCCACCACGATCTTCTTTACACGCTCTGAGATATCGCTCATGTCCGTCTCACCGTTTTTGCTTACCCGTCCTTAGGCCTCGCACGTCCCCGGCTTCGGCTCACGGCCTAACGCACCCTAGAGCGGCAAGTCACAGGGTTTGAACGCGAGGAGGATTGTCTTTGTCAAGCCCCCACGGAGCCTTACAGAGCGGCCGTTTGGGTAACATACTTTCCTGGCCTTTGCCAGAAGCCCGGAAGCGGCGCTACCCCGCCTGCCAAACCCGCTAAGCGGCTCTGTCAAGTCTTTGCCGCAGAACGGTTAAACCATAACCATGCCTCCATTTACGTGCACTGTCTCGCCGGTCACGTAACCCGCCTCATCGCTTGCCAAAAACGCCACCACCGTGGCGACGTCCTCTGGCTTACCGAACTTCGCCGCCGGAATAGCGGCGGCGATGGCCTCGATCTGTTTCGGATTCAAGGCATCAGTCATGGGGGTGGAGATGAAGCCCGGGGCAATACAGTTGGCGGTGATGCCGCGGCTCGACACCTCGCGGGCAAGCGATTTGGTCATGCCGACGAGG
The DNA here is from genome assembly GCA_035625815.1 of Methyloceanibacter sp. Classification (GTDB taxonomy): domain Bacteria; phylum Pseudomonadota; class Alphaproteobacteria; order Rhizobiales; family Methyloligellaceae; genus Methyloceanibacter. Next base: position 1,446 of record DASPOV010000034.1, on the reverse strand, counting down.
CCAGCCTTGGAGGCGGCATAGTTTCCCTGCCCTGGATTGCCGAGCACGCCAGAGATCGAGGCGATGTTGATAATGCGGCCGGCCCGCCGCCGCATCATGCCGCGCAAGATTCCACGCGTCAACACGAACACGGAGGTGAGATTGACGGCGATGACATCATCCCACTCCTCGTCCTTCATGCGCATGAAGAGGTTGTCGTGGGTGACGCCGGCGTTGTTGACGAGAATGTCCACCTGGCCGAGCGCCTTCTCCGCCTGCTCCGCGAGTTTGACAACTGCCGCGCGGTCGCGGAGATCGCAGGGAAGCACCACCACGCGGGAGCCGAGCTTGGCAGCAAGCTCATTGAGACGTTCGGCGCGGGTGCCTGAAATTGCGACCGTGGCACCTTGGGCGTGCAGCGCCTCGGCGATCGCCGAGCCGATGCCACCGGTCGCACCAGTCACAAGCGCGCCCTTTCCGGTCAGGTGGAACATACCGCTCTACCTCTGTCTTTACGCTTCAACGGCTCTGAAGCGCCGCGGCTATCGCCTCAAGCTCCTCAGGGGTGCCGATCGAGCGCGCCTCAAATCCATCGAACCGTCGGGCAAGACCGGTGAGCACCCGGCCCGCGCCCACCTCATAGAGCGTATCGACGCGTTGGGCGCGCAGATAGAGCATGGACTCCCGCCAGCGCACCATGCCGGTGACCTGCTCAACCAGACGAGCGCGGATCGCCTCGGGGTCGCTGATGGCGGAGGCTAGCACATTGGCGACAAGCGGGACCGCGGGCGCCGAGATCTTCACTTTGCTTAAAGCCTCCCGCATGACGTCCGCGGCAGGCCGCATCAGCGCGCAATGAAAGGGGGCGCTCACCGGAAGGAGCACGGCGCGTCGGGCGCCGAATTTTGGCGCGAGGGCCACCGCCCGTTCGATGGCCGCACGTGTGCCGCTGATCACGACTTGGCCGGGTGCATTGTCGTTAGCCGCCGCGCAGACCTCGCCGTCGCTTGCGGCTGTGGCAAGCTCTTGCGCTTGCGGAAGCTCGGCACCGAGCAGCGCCGCCATGGCCCCTTGTCCCACAGGAACCGCAGCCTGCATGGCGCGGCCACGCGTCTTGAGGAGGCGCGCGGTATCGGCAAGGCTCAGGCTCTCGGCGGCCGCGAGCGCCGAGTATTCGCCGAGGGAATGTCCTGCGACATAGGCCAGATGCTTATCGAGCCCGATGTCCTTCTCCTTGCGGAGCACACGGATGGTGGCAAGCGATACCGCCATCAAGGCGGGCTGGGCATTCTCGGTGAGCGTGAGCTGAGCTTCAGGACCCTCCCACATTAGGGTCGATAAAGATTGACCGAGCGCCTCATCGACCTCGCCAAATACCGCACGCGCGGACGCATAGGCCGCGGCAAGCTCGGCACCCATACCGGTCGCCTGGCTTCCCTGCCCGGGAAAAATGAAGGCAATGCTCAT
>DASPOV010000033.1:0-6199 GCA_035625815.1 Methyloceanibacter sp. | reverse complement strand
CCATTCAGCACAAAATGCATGTTCCTCAAGTGCGTGTCCAACGTTGGCCCAATTTATGGCCCGGGGCAGACTCGCAAATGAGTGCCGAAGGATTAGCGCGCTTCCCTCCAAATTGGCATGTCCTACGAGGCGGCCAAGAGTCGCCAGGTGCGAGCTTGCACCCGCTGGCCCGCTGCCCCACCTGGTTTCCCAATGATTGCCCGCGTCTCGGCGTCGCTCACCAGGACGTGGTGATGACCCCAGGACAATTCGCCGTCATTGAACCCGCAAGACGGACTCCCGCTCGTATCCTGGAGATCGACCGGACAAGACGCGGGACCGCTCACCGCAACATGATGAAGCGATATAGTGCGCGAGCGCGTTCCGATATCGTTCGCCAATGAAAGAGGTAAAGGGAGAGAGATTCGCATGCGTTTTTTCCTCGCAATAGCTCTTTTTCGGTTCTCGCTGAGCCCGCGTACGCTGAAGAGTCGACTCAACCAAATGACGGCACCCAGTTGATTGAGCTGTGCAATCGGGAGAGGGCGAGATGCGAGCAGATTATCGTAATCGTCATCAAAACCAGTCTGGATGCGGGGGTACTTCCAGCCTGTATAAGCTCCGTCAAGCTGCCGGACCTCACTGAAGGATTGGGCTTCATTGGAACAGGTCTCTTCGAATGATTTTAATTTCTGCTGGTGGCGCCCGGCCGGCTCAAGATTGGCGAGCTGCCAACGCACAGCTTCTGACCCAAAGCAGACTTTCGGGGGATGGCTGGGCAAAAAGTCAGAGGGTCAGAACGGAACGGTCGCCTGGGCGCTCCCGGCATTGTCTTGGATCGTGCCTGTATAATCAATTATTTACAAGGAATGCTTTTGCTTGGCTGGCATCAAAGCTGTAACAGGGCGTCCCGCAACAATAAGTTTACCGGGCATCTCCCCCCTCAATTCTGATCTTCTGGCAAAGGAGGCAGCGGGCAGATGGGAATGCCTTCAGCGTTAAGCTCCTGCGCCTCTTTTAAGGTCGCCTCCCCATGAATGGTGCGGGCTGGCGCCTCATCGAAATGGATCTTGCGCGCCTCTTCCGGAAATTTCGGCCCGACATAATCGGAATTGGCGGTGAACTCGGCGCGGAGCTTTCGCAGCATGGCGTAGGGTTGGGGACGGTCCACCCGCGCAGGCGTAGAGGTCTCCGCGCGCCGCTTTGCCACATAGGGCGCCATGGGGGCTTTGCGTACCTGCGCGCTGCCGCAGCTCGGACAGGTAATCGCGTTTGCTACTGCCTGCTCATCGTAGGACGCGGCCGAGTCGAACCAGGCTTCGAAGCCATGTCCCTCCTCGCAAGCTAACGCGTAGCGGATCATGATCCCTCTCTTTGGGGGCCACCTTTTCCCCCGCGATCTCCACCTCGAACTCACGCCCGTGGCGGAGCGATGGCACCTTCGCCCGCGTTTCGGCTGAGAGCTCGGGGTCGATATCGGCCAAGAGAACCTGGGGATCCTCGCCGGCTTCCGCCAGCACTTCACCCCAAGGTGATACGATCATGCTGTGCCCATAGGTGCTGCGCCCGTTCTCATGTGGCCCGCCTTGCGCCGCGGCGAGCACGAAGGCGCCGGTCTCAATGGCGCGGGCGCGTAGGAGTACTCGCCAATGCGCTTCCCCGGTCTGCTTGGTAAAGGCTGCGGGCGCGGCGATTAGGTCAGCGCCGGCGGCGGCAAGCGCCCCGTACAGCGCGGGGAAGCGGAGATCGTAGCAGACGCTCATGCCGAGCCGTCCCCAAGGTAGATCGGCGAGCACGGCCTTGGTGCCGGGTTTTATAGTGCGGGACTCGCGGTAGCTTTCACCGCCGGCAAGATCGACGTCGAACATATGCAGCTTGTCGTAGCGCGCGGCGACGATCCCGTCCGGAGCGATGAGATAGGAGCGGTTCGCGACCTTGCCCTGATCGAGCTTCACGCCGAGCGAGCCGACGTGCAGCCAGATGCCAAGCTCTTTCGCGAGTGCCTGAAGCTGCGCGAGCGGCGCGGACTTCTCCTCGGTCTCGAGCTCGGATACGAGACGCTCGATCTCAAGCTCCATGATCGAGGTGTTCTCAGGCGTCTGCACATAGACGGCGCCGTCCTTCGCCGCGCGGCGGATCAACGCTTCGGCAGTCTCCATATTGGGCGCGACCGACCGCCCAGACCTCAGCTGAACCAACGCTGCACGGAAGGTTCTGGCCGAGGGCAACGTCATTCTCCGGGAGCAGGCGCGACCGCGGCGACCTCGGCGAGCAGAGCATCGAGCTTGGCCTCGCGCTGGAGCTCGGCAAGCTCGTCATACCCGCCGACATGGGAGCCGTTGATGAAGATCTGCGGCACGGTACGCCGGCCAAAGGGGCGCGCGATCATCTCATGGCGCCGCTTGAAGTCTTCGCTCACATCGACCTCGATTAACGTGGCACCCTTTTTGGTGAGCAGATGCTTGACCGCACGGCAATAGCCGCAAGAGGGCGTGGCGTAGAGGATATTCTCGTCATCGAAGCTCCGCTGCCAGTCTACAGCAGTAGAGCCGAAGATTCCACGGCGGGGAGAGCGCGAGAACATCGACCCGCACACCGCCCGCCCGTTTCAGCACATGCGCACAGGCCTCCACTGTGGTGCCGGTGGTGATCTCGTCAGCGACGATGATCCTGCTTGCCACGAAGTTGGCCTCATGTGCCGGCAACCGGCAGAGCGCCGGCGACATTCTCCCGCCACTGCGTTGCTCAGAGCCCCACCTGGCTTGGTGTGCGCTTGACCCTTGCAAGCAGGAGACAGTCGACGGGGACGCCGGTTAAACGGCTCACCGCCCTGCGCCAGCAGGGCTGACTGATCCAAGCGCCGCGATCAGAGCCGCGAGCGGTACAGGTGAACCGGTACGATCGCATCGGCATCGGCGAGAAGCTCGGCTCCTGCGGCAGCTGTCCACCGCCCAAACAAGGTCAGGCCCTCATGGCGATCCCATATTTGAAAAGCCCTGGATCAGGTCCCGCGTGGTCGAGGAATAGCACGCCGCGGCCCGCGCGCGGTTGTAGACTGGCGGATCGGCGCTGGCCGCTGCCGAGAAGCTTGGCTCGCCGCTATCGTAGGGGGAGCGACGCGCCAAGTCTTAACCAGAGTGGAGGGGCAATGAAATCGATCTCGGTCCAGCAGACGGAGCAGAGAAGCCCGTGGGGCGCGCGCTGCGGCAGGAGCAGGATATCGGCAAGCGGCGAGCACGCCGCAGAGAGCCTCTGCCGCCGAGAAGACTTTCGGCCGCGCCGCAGGGACGTCTGAGGTGATTTTTGCCCCGTCGATCGCCATGGACCTCATAATAGCGGCGAGGACCGAGCCAATAAAAAAGGGCGCTCATGCGCCATGAATGAGGATCGTGAGCTTTTCGACCGTAGCCTATTGCGCCACCGGCGCGCGCGCTTTGCCGGAGAGATGGGAGAGCACGAGGCTTTGCTCTCCCACGTTGCGGCAGAGATCGCCGACCGGGTCGGTGCGATCTTGCGAGACTTCCCGCTGGCGCTTGATCTAAGCGCCCATCATGGGGTGCTCGGGCGCGAGGTGGCGGCGCTTCCCTCCGTCGGCGAGATTATTTACGCCGAGAGCGTGCCGGCACTTGCGGCCCGTTGCCCGCGGCCGAGCGTCGTCTGCGACGAGGAACTGCTGCCCTTCAAGGACGAAAGCCTTGCTCTCGTGGTGTCTGGCTTGGCGCTTCACCGCGTCAACGATCTCCCCGGCGCGCTTATCCAGATTCGCCGCGCGCTTCGTCCCGATGGGCTGTTCTTGGGCGCCGCACTCGGCAGCAGTTCCTTGAAGGAGCTTCGCCACGCGCTCATCGAGGCGGAAGCCGAGCTTCATGGCGGGGCGAGCCCGCGTATCGCACCCTTCGCCGATGTGAGACAGTACGGCGCGCTCCTGCAACGCGCAGGCTTCGCGTTGCCCGTGACCGACGCCGAACTCCTGATGGTAACCTATCCCACGCCCCGCGACCTGATGCGCGAGATCAGAGTGCTTGGCGGCGGTAACGTCATGGCGGCGAGGCGCAAGAAGCCGCTGCCGCGCGGCACGCTTGAACGCGCCGAGGAGATTTACCGGAGCCGCTACGGAACGCCGGAGGGCAAGATCGCGGCGAGCTTCGAGATCGTTTACTTGAGCGGATGGGCGCCCCATGCGAGCCAGCAAAAGCCTCTCGCACCGAGGAGTGCCAGGCAGCGCCTCGCCGACGCACTCGGTACTACCGATCATTCCGCCGGCGACAAGGCAAGATTCCCAGCTGGTGCTAAGCGAGAATCTAAATAGAGCTTACAGGAGCACGGGTAGCACCGCCTTGAGTGGCTCGTCGGCCGCCGGCATGGCGTAGGACGCGAGCTCAGCCGGCCTCACCCAGGCAAGCTCCTGGCCCTCATGCGGCGTCAACGTTCCCCGCCAACGGCTGCAGAGAAAGACGGGCATCAGCAGGTGAAAGTCGGGATAAGCGTGGCTCGCGAATGTGAGCGGCGCAAGATCATCGACCGCGATCTCAATACCAAGCTCCTCGGCAAGCTCCCGGGAAAGCGCATGCTCCGGGGACTCCCCCGCCTCGACTTTGCCGCCGGGAAGTTCCCAGAGACCCACGAGCGGACGCCCCAGCGGCCGCTTCGCAATGAGGATTCTGCCTTCGCCGTCGAGAAGAACGCAGGCCGCGACAAGAACGAGGGGTGGAGAAACGTCGCGGTCCATGATTGGTCAGGACCGGTAGTCGGCATTGATGGCGATGTAATCCGCCGTGAGATCGCAGGTCCAGACGGTGGAGGCAGCGCTTCCCACGGCGACATCCACGGTGATCACGATCTCGGACCGCTTCATATAGGCGGCGCCAAGCTCTTCGCGATAGGTCGGCGCCACCTCGCCCTCCTTCGCGACCTCAATGTCGCCGAGCCAGATCGCAAGTTTGTCGCGGTCGGCAGCTTCGCCGGCCTTGCCCACGGCCATGACGATGCGGCCCCAATTGGGGTCCTCGCCCGCGATCGCCGTTTTCACCAACGGCGAGTTGGCGATTGCGAGCGCAATCCTGCGAGCCGCGGCGGGAGTTTCGGCGCCGGTGACCCGCACCGTGACGAACTTCGTTGCCCCCTCACCGTCCTTCACCACCTGGTGGGCAAGATCGAGCAGCACCTCGGTGAGTGCAGCGCGGAAGTTTGCAAGCCGCGGATCGCCCGGCAGCCCAATCCTTGGCGCTCCGCGCGAAGCCGCCGTCCCCGTGGCGAACAGGAGCAAAGTGTCGCTCGTTGAGGTATCGCCGTCGATGGTGATGGCGTTGAAGGTCTCGTCCGCGGCAGGGCCAAGGATGTCGCGCAAAGGTGCGGGCTCGATCGCAGCGTCGGTGAAGAGGAAGGCGAGCATGGTCGCCATGTCCGGCGCGATCATGCCGGCGCCCTTGGCGATACCGTTGATAATGACCGGCACGCCCTCGATCTCGGTCTGGCGCGTAGCAAGCTTTGGATAGGTGTCGGTGGTCATGATGGCCTGGGCGGCTTGGTTGATCCCTTCCGGATCGCCTTTGGCGGCAAGGCCGGCGAGCAGGCCTGTGAACTTGAACGCATCGAGCGGTTCGCCGATCACGCCGGTCGATGCGAGATAAATGTCGGCTTCAAGGCAACTGGCCGCGACGGCGGCGGCTTCCGCCGTGAGCTTCACGGCCTCACGCCCGCGGCGCCCAGTAAAGGCATTGGCATTACCGGAAGTGACCACGAGCGCTCGGGCCATTCCATGCTCAAGCCGCGCGCGGCACCACTCGACCGGGGCCGACGCCGTCTTCGACTGGGTCAGTACGCCGGCGACCGTAGTGCCGGGGTCGAACAGGGCAAGCAGGAGATCGGTGCGGCCAGGATAGCGGATGCCCGCCGCACAAGCGGCGAAGCGCGCTCCGTCAATGGCGGGGAGATGCGGTGACTCTTTCGGTGCAAAAGGCGAGACCTTGCCCATTCAAAGGCTCGCGGCCCGGGATCTAAGGCGATCCCTTAGTGATTGTTTTCGACGTCGCCCGCCGAATCGGGCTCGTCCTCAGGCTGAGTCTCGCCCCTGACCGCGGCGTCCTGCATCGACTTATTGATCTCAGGATCGACGATGTCGATCTTGGCAGCGTCGTGCAGCTGCTTGAGCGTGTCCTTAGCCTTCTGTGCCGTAAGCTGGCTGATGATGGTATCCTTGACCTGATCGAAGGTCGGCAGC
>DASPOV010000032.1:0-3165 GCA_035625815.1 Methyloceanibacter sp. | reverse complement strand
CTTGTCTGCCACCGTGCGTACGCTTGAGGACTGCCGGCCCTGGGGGTAGCAGGCTTCTGGCCACTCTGGTTCTTGGCATTTGTGCTGATGCTCTGGGCGGTATCGCCCGGGCGCACCTCGCAAGAGGCACTCGCCGCCGAGCTCCTGCGAGGACATCTCGCGAACGCAAGCACCGGCGCAAAGTGTCGGGACCGTCTGCCGGAGGTGGTGGCCAAGGGTGGGCTTAGCGCTGAGCGGACCTGCTCAATTCGATGTCCGCACCGATCGCCGAGGCGCCCGCGCCGGCAAGACCTGGCGCCAATCCCCCGGCGTGCCATTGAACACATTGCGGTCAACGGGCTTCTCAATCCCCGGTACGTAACCCGTCGTGGTAAACTGCCAGAACAGCCATGGCCGGTCCCGATAGATCTCTTGCGGCTCTGCGGCGACAGAGCGCAGCCAGAAATTATAGCCCGGGAGTTGGCCCTCCAATACCTCGCGATGGAATGTGACATCGGTGTAAATAATCGGACGCTTGCCGGTATGGGCCTCCATGACCTCGAGCATGATCTTGATCTTCTCTAGCGCGAGGCTCACCGGCACTCGTTTCGGGCAGTTGTGGGATTCGCCATTCCATTCAAGATCGAGCACCGGGGGCAGTGCGTCGGGATCGTTCGGCACGTTCAATATGAACCACAGCGCCTGCTCATGGGCCGCCCGGCACCAATAGACCATGTGATAGGCTCCGCGCGGGATGCCAGCGCGTTTGGCAGCTTGCCAGTTCTGCGCAAATCTCGGGTCGAGATAATCTCCGCCTTCGGTTGCCTTGATGAACGCAAATTCGGTGCCAGCGGTGCGGACCTTGTCCCAGTCAATGTCGCCCTGCCAATTGGATACGTCGATGCCCTGCACCGGCATGGTATGGGCACGCGCAACGCCGTCATGGGGTGAGATGTCGGCGAGGCTGGGTTGGTGCGCCACAACCCTGTCGGCCGAGGCAGCAGAGCCGGCCAGACACAGACCCATAATGGCAAAGCGGCGCAACACAACGAACCTGCCCAACGCTCTCACGCCCCCTGACGGAAGTCGCTCCGAACTCTCGCAATTCTCTGGATTAGCTGGTCAGAGTTAAGATTTCGCGCCACCTGTGGTCTCGCGCCCGGTCCTGGCGCCAGCTCAGCGCAATATTGCAATATTCAGCGCAATATATTGTCGAGGTCAGGGTCGCCGCTCTGACCGCTCTCTTGCGGCGGACCCTCCTCGGAGTCGGGCTTGGCCTTATTTGAGGGGGCTTCGCCGCTTGGTGGAGTCTGACCGTTGTCGCGTTTCGTGCCGATGCGGACGCCGCCGAGGATGCGGCCGATCGCTTCGCCCACAGGCTTGCCTTTGAACTTCTTCTGGATAGCGTCGCCGATCTCGTTGACCGTTTTCGAGGCCTGCTCGGGGCTTGAGAACATCCCCTTGATCTCAGGCTTGAAGACCGGATGGTCGAAAGGCCCCTCGATGCGAACAGGGATGGTGAGGCCGGCCAAGGAATTTGCCCCGCCCTTGCCTTCTGGACCGGCAACGATCTCAGGCTGAGTGAGGAAATCGAGGCTGTTCGTCACCATGTCCACGGTCCCGCGGGCGCTGACTTTCAGCAGTGGACTCATCATCTCGATATCGTGGGACTCGGCGACGCCGCTTGCGATGTTGAAGGTGCCACCAAGCGCGCTGAAGGCGGTCTTGGCGCCAGGACCCTGGTCCAGATTCGGCATCTGACCAGCACCGAGGCCTGCAATCAACTCGGTCAAGTTGATGCCTTCGATCGAGCCATCGCTGATGTCGATGCGGCCGCGGCCGGCAAGCGACCGCTTGATTTCATCCCCAGTACTACCTGTAGCGTTCAGCTCTAGCGCGATCTTGGCGCGGCCAGCGAGCAGGTTGAACTTGGCGACGCCGTCAAGAAACGGCTGCGCCGAGACGCCGTCGAGCGAAAATTTGCCAGCGAAGGTCGGGACTTTCTTCGAGGTATCGAGCGCGAACTTGCCGGTGCCCTGTCCATCATAGAGCTGCATGCCTCCCAAGGTGGCGTCGAGCACACCGTCGCGTAAGGACAAGCCGAGCGAGGTCGGTCCGATGGTCAAACGCCAAATCTTCGTCTCGCGCACATTCACATTGACGTCGGCATCGAAAGCTGCCGGCGCGACGTTCGAATTGGCGCTGCGGTCTGATTTCGGGGCGTCGGCCTCCGCCGGTTGCGCCTCGGAGGCATCGCCACCTTGCGGCGCGGCGCTTTCATTGTAACTCGTCTGCGTCTCAACAGCGGAAGGGGAAAGGGCGGCACCTCCCGCACCGCCTTGAGCCGGGGGTGCGGCCTCGGACGAACGCTGCGCCGCCGCGGGCGCGCTGCCAGTCGCCAGGAACGGGTCGAGATCGATGCTCTCCACCGCTAGCGCCGCGCGGAGGTGAGGCCTCGGGCTCTTCAGAGTGACAACCGCCTGACCCTGACCGGTCGCGTGGCTGAGGTCAAAGCGCGCCTGGGTGAATGAGATCTCACCAGCTTGCCAGGTCACATGGCTGGACAGCCCACCGCTGACGACCGCGGCCTCGGACGCAGGCTGTTTGCGCATCCAGGCGAGCAGCGACGACACCGACTGCAACTTCGCACTCAAATCGCCCTCGGCGTTGAAGGCGGGCTTGGTCGCGATGGTGCCTCCGAAATTGCCGTCGAACGCTTCAGTTTTAAGGGCAAGCTCGAGCCTTGCTGAACGTTGCGTGTTGAGATCGGCGGGCGACGTAAGCTTGAGGTCGAAGCCGACGCGCACTCCTTTCCAGTCGAAGTCGCCCTTGGCAGTGAGCGGATCGACGAGATGGGGCAGCCTCAAAGCCGCATTAATCTGCTCAACCCGTCGCTCATGGCCGTTTTCGTCGTAGAGGATGCGGACAGTGCCGTCTTCGATTTGCACGTCATCCAGCATGATGTCGTGACGCGGCGATCCACCGCCTACATCCGCCGCCATAAAACGAAGCGGCGCCTCGGCCCGCCTGTCTGGATCGGTGCCCGCGTCCCCCTGCCGTTCCACGTCGCCGGACTGAGACTTGAGCCGCACTGTGAATACCGGCTGCTCCATAAGCACGCGCTTGGCATCCGCGTCGCGGCTGAACAGCTGGCCAAAGCTCAGATCCAACGCGAGCCGCGTGACC
>DASPOV010000031.1:0-16847 GCA_035625815.1 Methyloceanibacter sp. | reverse complement strand
AACCCTGAAACGGAGATGAGAGCGCGTGCAAGTCGTCGTTCGCGATAACAATGTGGATCAGGCCCTCCGGGCGCTGAAGAAAAAGATGCAGCGCGAAGGCATTTTCCGCGAAATGAAGCTCCGCAACTATTACGAAAAGCCGTCCGAGAAGCGCGCGCGCGAGAAGGCCGAAGCCATTCGCCGTGCCCGCAAGCTCGCCCGCAAGAAGGCGCAGCGCGAAGGCCTCGTTTCGACAAGGCCCCGTACGCCCCGCCCCACCCGCTAGAGCGCTTCAACTTTTTCCGATGGTAGGCCCGAGCACTTTGGACTCTGCCTGCTACGACGCCCGCGCCACCGACTCGACATAGACCGGACGTACGATGGTGGGGCGCACCGGCTCGCGCACAACGAGGAACGCGGTCGACCTTCTGCCAAGCTCATGGTCGAGGAGTCCGCTCCTTGGAAGCCTTAAGTTCGTTTGATGCCAGGGGAAGCCGCGTAATGGGGATCAAACACGCGGTCAATGAGGCCGTGCCATGACCTGAATCGGCAAAAGCGTTGCCAGATTCATTAATAAGTTGCGGCCGTTACGAGGAACCGATGGGCCTCAAAGCGCCTTGGCGATCTCCTCGGTCATCTTCTTCGCGTCGCCAAGCGCCATCATGGTGTTATCGCGATAGAAAAGCGGATTGTCGATTCCGGCATACCCGCTTGCAAGCGACCGCTTGTTGAAGATGACGGTGCCGGCCTTCCACACCTGCAACACCGGCATGCCATAGATCGGTGATGAGGGATCGTCCTGGGCGGCGGGATTGGTCACGTCATTGGCGCCGATTACGTAAGCGACGTCGGCTTGGGGGAACTCGCTGTTGATGTCCTCGAGCTCGAATACGTCATCGTAAGGAACGTTTGCTTCCGCAAGCAGCACGTTCATGTGTCCGGGCATACGGCCCGCAACGGGATGAATAGCATATTTGACCTCGACCCCGGCCTTCTTTAGCCCGTCGACCATTTCGCGCAGCGCATGCTGCGCCTGCGCCACCGCCATGCCGTATCCTGGCACGATGATCACCTTGCTCGCATTCTTCATCAGGTAAGCGGCATCCTCCGCAGAGCCGAGCTTCACTGGCCTCTGCTCCGCGCCCGCCGCGGGCCCTGCCACCTCGCCACCGAAGCCGCCGAGGATCACATTGATGAAGGAGCGGTTCATGCCTTTGCACATGATGTAGGAGAGGATCGCGCCGGAGGAGCCGACCAGCGCGCCGGTGACGATCAGCGCCGTATTGCCCAACGTGAAACCGATGCCTGCCGCCGCCCATCCCGAATAGGAGTTGAGCATCGAGATGACGACCGGCATGTCGGCCCCACCGATCGGGACGATGATCAGTACCCCGAGCAGGAAGGACAGCCCCGCGATCGCCCAGAAATAGAGGGCCGTCTGCTCGCGGCAGAAACTCACCACACAGAACAGAAGGAGCAGCGCGAGCGCGATGTTGATGAGATGGCGCGCTGGCAAAAGGATCGGCTTCCCCGACACGCGCCCAGAAAGCTTGAGGAAGGCGATCACCGAGCCCGAGAAGGTGATGGCGCCGATAGCCGCACCCAACGACATTTCGATCAGGCTCGCGATGTGGATGGCGCCAGGCGTGCCGATGCCGAAGGCCTCCGGCGCATAGAAGGCGGCAGCTGCCACCAGCACTGCCGCCATGCCGACCAGCGAATGGAAGGCGGCAACAAGCTCCGGCATCGCCGTCATGGGAATGCGGCGGGCCACCACGGCGCCGATGCTGCCGCCAATGGCGATGCCGGCGATGATCATCGCCCAGGTGAGCGGGGTCTCGGGCCGTGCCACGGCAAGGGTGGTCACCACGGCAATCGCCATACCGGTCATGCCGAGATAGTTACCCCGGAGGGAGGTCTCCGGCGACGACAGGCCGCGCAGCGCCAGGATGAACAGGACGCCAGCGACGAGATAGAGCAGCGCGACGAGATTTGAGCTCATTGCTTACCCCGCCGCCCGCTCATTTCTTTTTCTTCTGATACATGCCGAGCATGCGCTGAGTGACGAGGAAGCCGCCGAAGATGTTAACGCTTGCCATGATGAGCGCAGCAAAACCGAGGAGCCTCGCAATCCAGCCGCCCGAGGCCGCGGCCTCTGAGGCCTCGACGGCGACGGCGAGCAGCGCGCCGACAACGATCACTGAAGAGATGGCGTTGGTGACAGACATGAGCGGCGTGTGCAGCGCCGGCGTGACGCTCCACACCACGTAGTAGCCGACGAAAATCGCAAGCACGAAAATCGAGAATCGGAATACGAAGTCATGGCCTTCTGAGCCAGCCGCTGCCGCTTGCGCATACGCGCTGCTGCTGACGAGGCATTCTGTCAGGACCACCAACCCGAAGACGGCACATGCGAGCAACGCGGACCCTCGCCTCATGTATTGCCTCCCTTTGGCGCTGGACGCTTCGCCGCCCCGTCGTTCTTCTCAGGGGTCACGGTACCGTTGCTCGCCTTTGCCTTGGCTGCACTCGGCGCCGCTACTCCGGCACGCCCAGCAACCATCGTATTCACGATGGCACCGTCGCGCGCGATCAGCGTGCCTTTGACGAGCTCGTCGTCCCAGTTGACGGCAAGCCCGCCCGTCTTCTTGTCTATCATCGGCTCGACGAAGGCGAGCAGATTGCGGGCATAAAGGCTCGACGCATTCACCGGGATCGCACCGGGAAGATTGAGCTTGCCCATGATGCGCACGCCGTTGTGCTCGACCACCTCGCCGGGCCTAGCGAGCTCGGCGTTGCCGCCGCGCTCCACGGCGAGATCGACGATGATCGAGCCCGGTCGCATGCTTTCGATCATGTCCTTAGAGATAAGCTTAGGCGCAGGGCGCCCCGGGATCAGTGCTGTGGTGATGACGATGTCTTGCGTCTTGACGTGCTCGGCCACGAGCGCCGCCTGCTTCTTCTTGTAGTCCTCGGACATCTCTTTGGCATAGCCGGCCGCCGTCTCGGCTTGGCGAAATTCATCATTCTCGACGGCTATGAACTTGGCGCCGAGCGAGGCCACCTGTTCCTTGACCGCGGGGCGCACGTCGGTCGCGGTCACGATGGCGCCGAGCCGCCGCGCCGTGGCGATGGCCTGAAGGCCAGCGACGCCCACGCCCATGACGAACACCCGCGCGGCCGGCACGGTGCCGGCAGCTGTCATCATCATCGGCAGAGCGCGTTCGAAGGTGGCTGCTGCATCGATCACGGCCTTATAACCCGCGAGATTTGCTTGGCTCGACAATACGTCCATGCTTTGCGCGCGGCTGATGCGCGGCATCAGCTCCATGGCGAAAAGGGAGACGCCGGTCTTCGCCAGCGCCTGCAAGCCTTCGGCATCCGCATAAGGATCGATCATGGCGATGAGCAAGGCGCCGGGCTTTATGGCCTTGACCAGCGCCAAGGGAGGCCGTCTTACCGTGAGCACGATGTCGGCGGCCTTCACCGCATCGGCATCTGTCGCGACAATATCGGCACCAGCGCTCTTATAGTCCTCATCGGAGAAATGGGAGCGAAGGCCGGCGCCAGAGCGAACCAGCACCTTGGCCCCTAGCTTCACGAACTTCTTCGTGGTCTCGGGGCTCAACCCGATGCGAGGCTCATCTGGACTTTCGGCGGGCACGCCAACGATGATCATCGCAGCTCCGTCGGCGCGTGCAGCGCCGGTGCTCTCAAGCGCTTTTTGCGCAAAGTCCGTGTCGATTAATGGCGCCGGCGGAAACGCGCCGCCCGTTGGGAGAGGAAGTCTACGCCAGTCAAACCACGAATACGGCCAATAGCGCAATCAGGACGACAATGCCCACAATCGTATAGAGCGCCAGCTTGAGAAACAGTTTGTAGGTTTTCTGATGCTCGTTGTAGTCCATTGCCGGATTGCATTCGGCCGGATCGATATGCATTGCACTCCCCTTATGCTTTCAATGCCCCTGTTCTGCCCGCGCATAGCACAAAGGCGGCGCGCCGGGCAATCCGGGGTTGCAGGCCCTTGAAGGATTTTTAGCTTGTCCCTTCCGGCAACGGCACGCCCACCTCCGTGAAGGTTTGCCTCTGCCGCAACGCTACATCGCCAAGATCGACATCGATGATGGTATTGTCGAATAGGCGGTGGAAGTTCAGCTCCGCATTGAGGTGCAGGAACACCCCGCCGAGCCCGATAGCGGCGCGGTCCATGAACACAAATTCCCGCGGCACCTTGACCGGGCCCTTGTCGCGGAGGCCCTGATGCACCTTGAAGGCCTCCCGCCGCCCATACATGCCGGGACTTTGATCGTCGGCGATGGTGCGGACGCGATCCTCGAGCATGGGCCCGTAGATGAAGTTCGCCCATATGTTCAGAATGTCGATCAGCTCATTGGAAAGCCCGGTGAAACCCCAGGTCTCATAGGCGTGCACTACGAGCGCGCGGTCGCCTGTGAGCAGCCCGCGATACAGGTCGATCACGCCTTGGATGAATTTCGGCGCAAAGGTGCGCATGCAGCCATAGTCAAGCAGGTTGATGCCGGCAGCCCTCCCCGCCTCGTCTTCGAACACCGCGTAATTGCCAAGATGCGGATCGCCATGAATGACGCCGTAATGGCTGAAGGGGTACCACCAGGCCCGAAACATGGCGCAGGCGATCTGATTGCGCTCTTCAAGGGGGCGACCGGCATAGTCGAGGAGCTGGCAGCCGGAGAGCCACGTCATCGTGAGCAGCCTTTGCGTGGAGAGCTCGGGCAGGACCTCTGGCACGCGGATCAGAGGATCGCGGGCGAAGATCAGTCCGTAGAGGCGCATGTGGCGAGCCTCCAGATCGTAGTCGAGCTCTTCGCGCAGCCGCGCCGCGATCTCCTCTCTCATCTCCGAGGTCTCGATCGCTGGCTTGAGGCGCCGATGGATCGAGAACAGCACACTGAGCTGTCTGAGATCGGCTTCAACCGCGGACTGCATGTCCGGATATTGCAGCTTCGCGGCCAATGATCGCCCGTCATGGGCGCGCGCCCGGTGCACTTGCCCGAGCGAGGCCGAGGCCGCAGCTTCACGCTCGAAGCTCGCGAAGCGGTTCTCCCAGTCCGGCCCAAGTTCCGCTGCCATGCGCCGGCGCACAAACGGCCATCCCATTGGTGGCGCCTGGCTCTGCAGCTGACCGAGCTCAGCGGCATATTCGGCTGGCAGCGCTTCCGGGATGGTGGCGAGCAGCTGCGCCACCTTCATGATCGGGCCTTTGAGCCCGCCAAGTGCCGCGGCAAGAGCCGCCGCCTCCCGGTCGCGGTCGGGATCGAGCCCGAGCAGCCTCGCGCTGGCGATGCGCGCCGCCACGCCGCCGACATTGGCGCCCACGCGTCCGTAGCGCACGGCGCGGGCCGTAAGGCGGTTGCGTTCCCTGTCCAAGGTCATGAGAAATCCGTTGTTGTGTTACCCCCAAGGTAAGGCCGCAAGAGGAAATTGCTAGTGTGGAAGCGTCACTTTGACATTAACGAAATTGTCAATCACTGAAGCGCCTTACGACGCTCATGCTGGCGGCATGATGATACGGACTCTGTTCGTGCTCTCCCTAATGTCCTTGGGATGACACCGGTGCGCCGGCGACGACCGCCTCCATCGAAGTTTCGAAGTCCCTGACTTGCAGCTGCTACGGTGCCTGAGTCAAGCAGCTCGAGGCAAATGGCCCCGCCGTGACGCGGCAGACGCGAGCGCGCTTGCCGCGATGAAACCAGAAGGCGGGCATCGGCGACAAGCTCGCCTTCTGCCACACCGCCAAAATCGACGGCTGTGTCATCGAAGGTCACGTGCCGGGAACGGACATCAAGCACTCGATGGCCGAGCGGGCAGGAGGCGATTGGCCTCGCCGTTCGAGGAATGCCGGTTGGCTCTCCGGGCATGGAGCAAGGTGTTGAGACCGACCTCATGACTCAAGAAAGACTGCACCACGGAAGTGTTCGCTAGCACTAAACGATCACGCTGGTCGCAGCCTGTCGATAATCCAAATCGCGAGCCCCTCTTCCTCGACTTCGTCGGCCCTAAGCCCCCTGCATCACGGCCTCAGGCTCCGCTACCGTGAAGTCGACTCCATTATGAGCACTAAGAAGCTCACGATCGCAACAGGACCACAATGGCGGCTCACAGAAGCCAAATGACCCACAGGGCCACTGCCACGACAGAAACTATGGCGCCTCCCGCGGACACGCTCGAGTCTCAGCGTCGGACATCCATCGCCTCGAGCTCGTCGATCATGCCTTCGATGACCTTGAGGCCCATGGACCAGAATTGGGGATCGGAGGCGTCGAGGCCGAAGGGCTTGAGGAGCTCCTTGTGGTGTTTGGTACCGCCGGCCGTGAGCATGTCGAGATAGCGGTCGGCGAAGCCCTTGTCGGCCTTCTCGTAGACCGCATAGAGCGAGTTCACCAGACAATCGCCGAAGGCATAGGCGTAGACGTAGAACGGCGAATGGATAAAGTGTGGGATGTAGACCCAGAAATTTTCATAGCCGGGCTTCAGATCGATGGCAGGTCCGAGGCTCTCGCGCTGTACCTCGAGCCAAATCTCCCCTAACCGCTCCGCCGTGAGCTCGCCCTCGCGTCGCTCAGTGTGCACCTTTCGCTCGAAGCTGTAGAAGGCGATCTGCCGTACGACCGTGTTGATCATGTCCTCAACCTTGGAGGCGAGAAGGGCTTTGCGTTCGCGTTTGCCCGGCGCCTTGTCGAGCAGCGCCCGAAAGGTCAGCATCTCTCCGAACACGCTTGCGGTTTCAGCGAGCGTGAGCGGCGTCGGCGCCATCAGCGGACCCTGGGCGTTGGCGAGCACCTGATGCACGCCGTGACCGAGCTCGTGCGCAAGCGTCATCACATCCCTTGGCTTGCCCTGGTAGTTGAGCAGAATGTAGGGGTGCGCGCTCGGCACCGTGGGATGAGAGAAGGCACCCGGAGACTTGCCCTCTCGCACTGGCGCATCGATCCAGCGCTTGGCGAAGAAGTCCCCAGCCACGGCCGCCATGCGCGGCGAGAAATCGCCATAGGCCTTGAGCACCGTCTTTTGCGCGTCGTCCCAGCCGATGCTCTGCGTGGTCTCTTCGGGAAGCGGCGCGTTGCGGTCCCAATAGGCGAGGCGTGTCTTGCCAAGCCATTTCGCCTTGAGCAGGTAATAGCGGTGGGAGAGATGAGGGTAAGCATCGCGCACCGCGCTCACCAAGGCGTCGACCACCTGTTTCTCTACGCGGTTGGTCAGATGCCGAGAGTCGGCGACGTCCGCAAAGCCGCGCCATCGGTCAGAGATTTCCTTGTCCTTAGCGAGCGTGTTCGTTATCAGCATGAACAGCCGCACATTGTCCTTGAAGACGCGCGCCAGAGCCTCCGCGGCAGTTCGACGGGTCGCATCGTCGTGATCCAACAGGCGATTGAGGGTGGGCTCAAGACTGAGCTTCTCGCCGCCGACGTCGAAGCGGAGCGCGGTCATGGTCTCGTTGAACAGCCTGTTCCAGGCGCCGCGGCCAGTGACCGCCTTCTCATGGAACAGCTGCTCGAGTTTGTCCTCGAGTTGGTAGGGCTTCTCTTTCCGTAGATCCTCCAGCCATGGCCGATATAGCCCGAGCTCAGGATCAGCCATGGCGGCTTCCAACACCGTGTCGTCGAGCCGGTTCAGTTCCAGCGGGAAGAACAGAAGCTTGGAGGAGATCGTGGTGATTTTCTCCTGGATGTCGCCGAAGAATTTCTGCCGCGCAGGATCAGAGGTATCGGCGGCGTAGAGCAAGCTCGCATAGGACACGATGCGCCCCATGAGGTCACTCAAGCCCTCATATTCGCGCACGGCCCTGGCCAGCGCCTTGCCCCCCTTCCCTCCCTCCGCGAGTGCCGCGAGCTTGCCGGCATAGTTTTGCTGCATGGCCTCGGCGGTGTGCTCGGAGGTCTGAAGGTCGGTCTTCAGCGCGGGCGCATCCGGACCGCTGTAAAGATCCGCGAGGTTCCACTCAGGCAGCGTCCCGAGCGGCCGCTTTACATGTACGTGTTCGCCTGGGGGTTTGGATTCGCCGCGAGCCGAACTTGCCGTGGCGTGAACAGCCATCCATTGGAGTGATCTCTGCCGCATTGGAGTTTTCGGTCTATCCCTTCCGAGCGCCCGCACGCTCCTCACTTACCGTGCTAGTTACGGCGATTTTACGAGAGGGCCAAGAGCCACCTCACCAAAATAGAACTGCGATAAAGAGTTTGTTTACCCTTTCCCTGCACAATTTTGGTGCAGAAGCGCCGCTTGGAGACGTCGTGTCGGAGACGCCAAAGAGAAGCCGCTTCGGAGGGGTTTTAGCGCAACTGTAGCGAGTCCTGCGTCATGCCCAAACGTGTCCTGGTCGCCGACGACGACCCTGTTCAGCGCCATATTCTCGAAGAGACAATCAAGCGCTTCGGCTATGCGGTCGCAGCGGCCGAAAGCGGCGATAAGGCCCTTGCGGCGCTTAAAGCAGATGCATCCAGTGATATCTCTCTCGTTTTGCTCGACCTCATCATGCGCGGCGTTGATGGAATGGCGGTGCTTTCTGCCATGAGGTCCCTGCCCCGGAAATACCCAACCATCGTGCAGACGACGAGCGGCAGCATCGATGCGGCGATCACCGCCATGCGGGCAGGCGCCGTCGACTTTGTCGTTAAGCCGGTGAGCCCGGAGCGGCTCGAAGTATCCATCATGAACGCGCTCAAGATCGACGCGCTGGAGGGCAAGATCAGCCGGATGAAAGCCGCCGCCCGCGGTGAGCTCGGATTTTCGGATCTGATCGCTGGGAGCGAGGCCATGGCGCGCGTGGTCGACCTCGGGCGTCGGGCGACGAAATCATCGATACCGGTGCTGATCGAAGGTGAAAGCGGTGTTGGCAAGAAGCTGATCGCGCGCGCGATTCAAGGCGAGAGCGCTCGTGCCGGCAAACCTTTCATCGCCGTCAATTGCAGCGCCATCACGGAAAATTTTGTGGAGACCGTCCTGTTCGGCTCGTTCTCAGGCGCCTCCGACAGGGAACCGGGAAAGTTTTTCGAGGCCGATCAAGGAACGCTGTTTCTCGACGATATCAGCGAGCTACCGCCAGAAGCGCAAATTAAGCTGCTCCGCGCGTTGCAAGACGGCGCGATCGGCGCCAAGCACCCTATCAAGGTCGATGTCCGTTTGATCGCCGCGACCAACCGGAATCTGATCAATCTCGTGCGGGAGGGGCGCTTCCGCGAGGATCTCTACTACCGCCTAAATGTTTTCCCGATCTGGGTTCCGCCTTTGCGCGATCGCCTGGACGACGTGCCGGAGCTCGTCCACCATTTCATTGCCCGCTTCGCCGCCGAGCAGGGAAAGCGCGTCGACGGTATCGAGCCGGATGCTCTTGCCATGCTCAAACGCTATAGCTGGCCTGGCAATATCCGCCAGCTCGAGAACGCAATGTTCCGCGGGGTGGTCCTTGCCGACCAGCCGCTGCTTGGCGGGAACGAGTTCCCGCAAATCGCAGCCCATGTCGAGGGCTATCGCGTGAACGTACCCGCAGCGCCTGCACCGAAGGCCATGGCACCCCGCATCGAGGGGCCAGTGATGCTGGGAGAGTCGTCCATGGCTCCGGCCATGATCCAGGTGCCTTCGGCAACCGGTCGCGAAGCGGTCGGCATCCCCGCCTTGAGCGAGGAAGGCGACATCCGGTCGCTCGAAGCGGTCGAGGCGGACATGATCAGGCTCGCCTTTGGCCGCTACCGCGGTCGCATGACGGAGATTGCCAAGAGGCTCGGCATCGGCCGTTCGACGCTTTACCGGAAGATGCGCGAGATTGGACTGGAGGCGAGACCTAACTAGCTCGCCGAGAACGAATTTGGCACGAAAGCCACACTCGCGGAAAAAGCGGAGCCGAGCGCCCCAATATGGCGCCGCAGTGTGGTCAAGGGCTTGGTCCCCACGCTAGGTTCGAATTCTCCGAATCACGGGACCGATCGGCTGGAGGGAGCACAAATGAGGCCTATTTCCTGTATCGCGTTCGCCCTGTTTTTGGGCGCATCGTTGGCGCTCACGGCCTATGCCGCCGAACCCGAATCCCCGGACGCCCTGATTGGCCAAAGCGACGCCATCCGCGCCGCCATCCAGGAACGCCTGTCGGCCAAATTCACCACGGCAAGCGAAGCACGGAAAAGTGAGCAAGGGGTGCTGGTCGAATATTACTCCGTCGCCGACAACCGGCTCCTTTGGGTCGACGAGCATGGTCTCAATGATCGCGCCAAATCGGTGATCGAGGAGATCGGCGAGGCCGACGAGTACGGTCTGCGTCCGTCCGACTACCCGCTGCCCAAGGTTGGCAGCTCCGAGGAGAGCACCGACCCCAAATGGCTCGCCGACGCCGAGATCAACATCAGCTTCGCGGTGCTCGGCTATGCCCGCGACGCGCGCGGCGGCCGCATCGACCCGGAGCGGCTGAGCCCCAATCTCGACCCGACGCTCGCGTTGCCGGATCCGATGGAGGTGATCGAATCGATGGCCTTTCGCTCCGACCCCGCAGCCTATTTGCGAAGCTTCCAACCCGACCAGCCCCAGTTCGAGGCTCTCCGCCAAGCTCTGATCGCGGCACGAGGTGGGGGCGACAAAGACATCGTCAAGATCCCGGACGGACCGCCGCTCAAACTTGGCGTCAACGATGAACGGGTTGCCCTGCTTCGCGAGCGGCTTCACGTGCCAGCAAGTGACGGCAAGGGCACCATATTCGACGCCTCCGTCTACGAGGCCGTGCAGCGCTTTCAGGAGGCCCACGGTATACTGCCAGACGGGTCAGTCAGAGCCAGCACGCGGCGCTTGCTCAACCAGCAGCACCAGCAGGCGGCGAATCCTGCAAGGGTCAGGCTGATCCTGCTCAACATGGAGCGTTGGCGTTGGCTGCCCCACGACCTAGGCTCGTTCTATGTGAACGTCAACATTCCCGAATTCGTGGTGCGGGTGATTGGTGACGGCAAACCTGTGCACACTGCCCGTGTGGTGGTGGGCAAGCCGGACAAACAGACGCCGGTCCTCTCCAACGAGATGCAGGAGATCGTGTTCAATCCCTATTGGAACGTGCCGAACTCGATCAAGACAGAGGAGATCAGGCCATTCCTCGTCGAGGAGGGCGGATGGTTTGGAGGCGGTGGCGGCTGGAACACTGCAGTGCTCGAGCGCCATAATTTGCGCATCAATATCGGCGGCCGGGAGGTCGACCCCGCACGCATCGATTGGAACAATGTCGACATTCGCAGCCTCAACATCTATCAGCCGCCGGGGCCGGACAATGTGCTAGGGAATCTGAAATTCGTGTTCCCCAACAAGCACGATGTTTACATGCACGACACGACGCAGAAGAACCTCTTCGCGAAGACGGTGCGCGCCGAGAGCCATGGCTGCATGCGGGTGCAGAATCCGGATCAGCTGGCGCTAACCCTCCTTAAGGAGGACCAGGGCTGGACGGCCGGGCGGGTCGCCGCGGCCATTCAGGGTGGTCCCGACCAGCATATTGCACTGCGGCAGAAGATTCCGGTGTACATTACCTATTTCACCCTTTGGGTGAACGATGACGCCTCGATCTCGACATTTGGCGATATTTACGGGCATGACGCCCGCATGGCGGCGGCCTTAAGGCTCTAGGAACCGCCAAATTCCGGATTAGGGTAACGTTAACGCTGCTTGTTGATTTCGGGCAGGAAAGGTGTTTTTGCCTTTTTTTTCCCCCATTTAAGCAAATACTGTTGGATGTCTGGCAGCGTCCAAAACTGCCGGCTCTTGGGGGCTCAAACCTGACGGGGGTTTGAGCCAAAATCGGCCGTGAAAGGTCGGTTAGAGGGAAAGGCTGCGAAGTTCGGGGATGTCGGTCCGGGGGATTCTTGCGCGTCGCGCCATGTTTGGCGTGGGGCTAGCAGTGACGCTTGCCGGGGCTTGCTTCTGGCCAACCACCGCGCAGCGCGCGAGCGCGTCCGGCGAGACGCGCACGATTTCCATGTTCAACATTCACACAAAGGAAGCGATCACCGTCACCTTCAAGCGCGATGGCAAATACGACCTCGGCGCCTTAAAGCAGCTCAACCACTTCATGCGGGACTGGCGCAAGGATGAGTCCCGCGAGATGGACCCGGATCTGATCGACCTGATCTGGACCTTGCACAAGGAGCTCGGATCGCAGGAACCGGTCGAGCTCATCTGCGGCTACCGCACCGCGAGCACCAATGAGTCGTTGCGGCGCAGAGGCGGCGGTCAGGCCAAGGCGAGCCAGCACATTCTTGGCAAGGCAGCCGATCTTGTGTTTCCCGACGTTCCGCTAAAGACGCTGCGCAACTCGGCGCTGGTCCAGGAATGGGGCGGCGTTGGCTACTATCCGACCTCCGGCGTTCCCTTCGTGCATGTCGATACCGGGCGCGTGCGCATGTGGCCGCGCATTCCGCGGCTCGAACTCGCGGCTCTGTTCCCGAGCGGGCACACCCAGTACCTTCCGATCGACGGAAAGCCGATCACATCGCAAGATTATAAGCTTGCCATGGCGAAGGGCATACCGGGCCGCAGCACGCTGCTGGCCTCCGCCACGCCTGCGCCGAAACCTGAGATCGTGCCTGCGGTCGAGTCCGAGGGGCCAATGCCGCAGCCGATCCTCGCGTCCTACACGCCAGAGCCTGTCACTGCCAATCCAGCCTTCATCAATGTAGCGATTAATCCGAACTCCGAGCAGGCTGTGTCGGTGCCTGAGCGGAAGCATTTCGTCTTTGCCAGTGCCGGGGGCGAACTGCCTCAGTCGAAGGCAGAGCTGAGCCCGCCTAGTTTCACGCTCTATCAAAGCGCAGAGGTGGTCAGCGCGCCTGAGGTGGATGAGGACCATCTGGAGGAGTCGAGCTACGTGCCCTTCGAGATCGCCGGACTGATGACCAATACGTCGATCACCTACAATCACCTGGTCGCGCACCTCACCCATCCCGAGCAGAAGAACCTCTCTTATCTGTTCGAGGGCATGGACCACCCCCTGGCTGCCACCTTCCGCAAGACATCCGGCTATCATGGCCTTTCCGCGGCGCAGACCTTTAGCGGGCGCGCGGTGCGCAGCGTCTATGCCGAGCTCGCGCCGCCAGCGCCGACCAGGCTTGCCCAGGCCGATCGCTAGACCATCCCACGGGTCGAGGGCAAGCTAAGTCGGCCACAACAGACTAGGTAGCCTCCGCCTCGGTCAGGCTGAGCGCGTGCAGATAGGTGACAAGCACCGCTTCCTCCTCTTTCCGCTTGTTCTCATGCTGCTTGCGGATGACGAACCACGGCGCGGAGCGCCTTCACGTCGAAGCCGTCGCCCTTAACCTCGGCGTAGACCTCGCGGAGATCGGCGGCGACCGCCGCCTTCTCCCTCGAGCCGCTCGATGCGGGCGACGATGGCAGCGAAGCTGGTCTTGGGTTGAATTCTGGAGCTGCGAGGTCGACCTCGATTCTGTGACAATTGATCTGCCGCCGACCTTAGGCGGCGCGGCTGTCACAGGGCAACGCAATGGTGACTCTTATCCAGCTTATCGAGGGCCTTCCGCCGGATCGTGGGTGTGCGAGCCGTAGAGCTCGATGGCATGAAGCCTTGGGGAGAGCTCCGCGGTGGCAAGCACCTTACGCACAACGACCGCCAACCGCTCCGCCCACTCAGCCTGGCCCTCAGGTCCGAGAATGAGATCCTGCCGGACTTCGACGAGCGCATGCGCAAGACCGCGCATCGTGCCGTGCTGGTAGAGCGTATCGCCTTTGAGCTGGCCCGAGTAGGGCGCGTTGTCGCCGACGGTGATGCTGGGTATCGCCTGCAATTCTTTGAGCAGCGCGCAGGCCAACCTTGGGTCCTTGTCCCACAGCACCCCCACATGCCAAGGCCTCGGTACACTCCTCCAGGCTTGGGTGAAGCTGTGGATCGCCAGCAGCACCGGCAGCTTGCCTGCCGCGATCGCCGTGTCGATTGCGACGTCGACGGCGTGATGATACGGCGCGTAGTAGCGATCGACCCGCGCCTCGATCTCCGCCTCGTCCAAGACGGCATTGCCCGGCACGACGCGTCCGTCGGAAAGCTGCATGATGAGCGTCGGGTCGTCGAGGCCGCGATTGGGATCGATCAGAAGGCGCGAGAAGCGCGTCAGCATTGCTGGCGCTCCAAGCGCCCGCGCCAGGTGCTCGGTCACGCCCGCCGCGCCGATGTCGTAGGCGATGTGCCGGCTGAGATCTTCGGACGCAAGGCCAAGGGTGCCATAGGAAGGAGGAAGGCGGTTGTCGGCGTGATCGCAGAGAATCAAAATGCCGCTCGTCCAACCCCCCTCGATGCGCCGATACGGCGCGCCTTTCATCTGTTCCTGCCGTAGCCGAGGAAGCTCCTGCTCCACCGCCCAACCTCTTATTGTGCTTGACACGAATCCTGGGGGTCTTATCTCGGCTTTACTCACCCTTCCAAGCCGAAAGCCCGCTTGAGGTCAAGGTTGTGACGCAATTACCGGGGAATGTCGGCGTTGGCTTTCGCGTCCGCAAAATGACCTTATAATTGATCGCTCTAGTCAGACAAACGCAACCAATTCGGTGCTACCTTTCGGCGATCTCAACCGTGATTGATGGCCCTGAGAAAGTGTCGCTCTGCCGCTTGATTCGCCGGGGGGTATCCGCCGTCGCGACGCGGCCTTGGGCACGGCGAGTCTTTTGCCTGCTGGCCTCTGCCGCCGCCATCGGCCTTGCGCCAGTGGCCGCACACGCCGATCTCAAGCTGTGCAACACCACGTCAAGCCGTGTCGGCATCGCCATTGGCTATCGCGACGTCGAGGGTTGGGCGACGGAAGGCTGGTGGAACGTCGCCTCGCACACCTGCGAAACCCTGCTGAAGGGCGTGCTCATTGCCCGCTTCTACTATATCCATGCCATCGATTACGACCGCGGCGGCGAATGGGGCGGCACGTTGTACATGTGCACCGACGACAAGGCCTTTACCATCCGCGATGTAAATGAATGCGTGAAGCGCGGTTACAAGCGGACCGGATTTTTCGAAGTCGATACCGGCGAGGAGCGTGATTGGACCGTTCGCCTCACCGATCCTGAAGGCGAAGCGAAGAGCCAATGAGGCGCAATCGCCGAGTCAAGATCGTCGCCACCCTCGGTCCTGCCTCCAACAACGAAAAAATGATACGCGCCCTGTTCGAGGCGGGCGCCGATGTTTTCCGCATCAATATGAGTCATGCGACTCCTGAGGTGGTCCGGGAGGCGCACACCATCATCCGCAAGGTCGAGATCGAGTTCTCCCGCCCGATCGGCATTCTCATCGATCTGCAAGGGCCGAAACTTCGTATCGGCAAGTTCGAATCTGGCGCGATCCGCCTCACTGAAGGCGACATCCTGACTTTCGTTCGGCGCGAGTCGGTGGGCGGGCTCGGTCGCGTGCACCTGCCGCATCCGGAAATCTTCCAGGCGGTGCAAGCCGGCCATACGCTACTGCTCGACGACGGCAAGTTACGCTTAAGGGTCGTCGAAGCGAGTGACGTGCGCATCGACGCCGAAGTGCTGACCAGTGGGACGCTTGGGAGCCGCAAGGGCATCAGCCTCCCCGATACGGTGATTCCGCTCGCGGCCATGACCGACAAGGACCGCGCCGATCTCGAAGATGCGCTTAACGTCGGTGTCGATTGGGTGGCACTCTCCTTCGTGCAGCGCGCCAAGGACATCGCTGAGACCCGCAAGCTGGTCCGCGGACGCGCGGCAATCATGGCCAAGATCGAAAAGCCTTCGGCGCTTGGCGAACTCGAAGAGATTATCGAGCTCGCCGACGGCATCATGGTGGCGCGCGGCGATCTTGGCGTCGAGATGCCGGTGGAAAAGGTTCCCGGTCTGCAGAAGCAAATCACCCGCGCTGCGCGAAATGCCGGCAAGCCCGTGGTCATCGCTACGCAAATGATGGAATCGATGATCGCTGCCCCGGCCCCTACCCGCGCGGAGGTCTCCGATGTCGCCACGGCGGTATTCGACGGGGCCGACGCGGTGATGCTCTCGGCGGAGTCGGCGATCGGCAAATACCCGGTCCAGGCCGTGGCCAACATGGATCGCGTGGCCATCGAGGTCGAGCGCGATCCCCTCTACGAAGCCATCATCCACGCCCAGCGCATCGCTCGGGAGGCGACCGGCGCCGATGCCATTTCGGCGGCAGCCCGCACCGTGGCCGAGACGCTTAGTGTCGCGGCGATCATCTGCTACACGGCCTCCGGCGCGACGAGCCTCCGGGCCGCCCGCGAAAGGCCGCCGCAGCCGATCCTGGCGCTCACCCCGATCCCCGCGACCGGCCGCAAGCTCGCGGTGGTGTGGGGGCTTCATTGCGTGCAAACAGACGATCCCAAGGATCTCGACGATATGGTAGCCAAGGCCTGCCGCATCGCCTCCCAGGAAGGCTTCGCGCTCCCCGGGCAGCGAGTCATTATCTCCGCCGGAGTGCCACTCGGCACCCCCGGCGCCACCAATATGCTGCGCATTGCCTTGGTCGGCGAGGAAAGTCCCAAAGGGGAACAGGATTAGATGTCCTACGTTATACACTGATTTTATTATGGTATTTGACCATCAACTTATATAACCCACAAATATGCCCACGATGACTGGGGAAGTGATTAGCCCCTAACCCTTTCGCCAGTCTACGGGCTTCCTGGGGGCTTGTGTTTTCGCAGATTAGCGGCTGATTTTCACAGCCGAATGCTCCCATCCGGAGCAATCTCGATTCCGCGAACTGCATTGGTCTGCGACCTCTGAACGCATCACAACGGACTTCCGTGGCCCGCCAAAAAGGCAGAGCCCCGCAGCATGCATCTTGCGGGGCTCCGCTTTACATTGGCCGTTAGCTCACCCCCAGGAGCGAAAGT
>DASPOV010000030.1:0-3025 GCA_035625815.1 Methyloceanibacter sp. | reverse complement strand
ATAAACTTGATCGGCTAGGAGAAGAAGGCGTTCGCGCTCTCTTGGGGAAGGGACGCAAAGATGACAGTGGCGATTTCACCAAGGGCGTAGGCCTGGAGCCAGAAGCGATTGAGCGCGTCATGACTTTCGTTGGGAGGAATGTCATTGGAGTGGGTCGCGACGAGGTGGCCGGGAAACGCCCGCTTAGTGACATGGCACGCGTAGGTCCGTTCGAATTCATGGATAACTACCGAACGCTTGAACACTGGACGAATAGGATCGGAGGAAGCCCATTAGGCGATGAGGGCATCGCAGAGCTTCGCCAACTGGTCGCCTCTTGTGAGGCGGCAGGCTATGGAAGTAAACGCATCCGCATTGACTCGTCGGTGGTGCGAGGCCTCGAATATTATACGGGCACGGTTTTCGAAGCGGACCTCACCTTCGAAGTGATCGATGATAAAGGGCGCGTCGTCCGCTTCGGTTCCGTTGGCGCAGGGGGACGTTATGATGGGCTCATTGGACGCTTCCTTGGAGATGTGGTGCCAGCGACGGGGTTTTCGGTCGGGGTCTCGCGTCTTTTGTCAGCCCTCATCGCTCTCCGAAGGGTAGATCTGAGCACCGTGCGAGGCCCTGTCGTGGTGCTCGTCCTCGATCGCGACCGTATCGCCGACTATCAGAGGCATGCGCAAGACCTGCGCAAGGCTGGAATCCGCGCCGAGCTTTATCTCGGCGACGCGGGCATGAAGGCTCAGATGAAATATGCTGACAAGCGCGGCTCTCCTTGCGTCATCATCCAGGGTGGCGACGAACGTGCCAAAGGCGAGGTCACCATTAAGGACCTCATAGAAGGCGCGGAGGCCTCGAAGGCGATCGCCGACAATGTCGCCTGGCGGGAGGAACGCCCGGGACAGTTCACTGTCCCTGAGGCCGATCTCGTAAACGCGGTGAGGGGCGTGCTCGCCCGTCACAAGGCGTGAACCATGGCGGCGGAATCGGCGCGAAAGTTCGAGGCTCTGGAAGCCCAGGCCGCGACCCTGCTCGATGTGTTCCGACGGGGGGGCTACGAGCAGGTTGCACCCTCGATCATCCAGCCTGCCGACATCTTCCTCGACCAGATCGGGGAAGCAATCAGGGGCCGCACCTACGTTTTCACCGATCTCACGGGTGAAGAGCTGTGCCTCCGGCCCGACCTCACAGTGCCGGTGTCGCGGCTCTATCTCGAGCGTCACCCGTACGCCGATGTCGAGGCCCGCTATTGCTATAACGGCCCCGCCTTTCGCTTTCAGCAAAGGGGCGCGAGCAAGACGCATCCCCGCGAGTTCCGCCAAGCCGGCATCGAATGCTTCGGCGTGCCCGACCGCGACAATGCCGACGCCGAGGTCGTGCTGCTCGCTGCAGACGCGGTGCGGAGCGCGGGGTTAAAAGAGTTCCGCTTTCGCTTCGGCGATATTGCGCTTTTTTATTCGCTGCTCGATGTGCTCTCGCTGCCCGAGCGCTGGCGGCTTAAGCTTCGCCATTATTTCTGGCGCCCGCCAGCCTTCCATACGCTGCTTTCGCGTCTCGCCAAGGGCGAGAGCTCCGACAGCGATGGCCCTGTCGCAGGGCTTGCCGCCACTCTCGGCGCACAGGATCCCTCCCGCGCCGAGGAACTGGTCGCGAACTATCTCGAGACCAACGATTTACCGCTGTCCGGCAACCGCACGCTTGGCGAGATCACCGAGCGGCTGCTCGACCACGCCGCCGATCTCCGCGCCGAGCCCCTGCCCAGGGAAGTGGCGACCATCATCGACTATTACCTCGCAGTGGATGCCTCTCCGCGCGAGGCGATCGACCGCATAGCCACGACCGGACAGGGGGCCGGCATCGATCTTGGTCCCGCGCTCTACGTGCTGTCCCGCCGCTTCGACCTGTTAGAGGAGCGCGGGATCAATGTCGGCAGCGCGAGCTTCGCCACCGCGTTCGGCCGCGACCTCGAATATTATTCCGGCCTCGTGTTCCAGATTGAGGTGGGAGGCGACAAGGCGAGCCCCATCGCTGGGGGTGGCCGTTATGACGGGCTGCTCCGTTCTGTCGGCGCGCCAGCCGAAGTCCCGGCGGTGGGGTCAGCCGTTCACACCGAGCGCCTGCTAGCCTCCGTGGGAGGGCTCTCCTGATGCCCACGAAGCTCTCCGTTGCGGTCCCCGCCAAGGGGCGCCTCAAAGCCGCCGCCGCCGCCCTTTTCGAGCAGGTAGGCCTTGCCTTGCGCAAGACCGGACATGAGCGCGGCTATACCGGGGTCATGGACAGGCTCGATGGCGTCGAGGTGGCGTTCCTCTCCGCCGCCGAGATCGTGCATCAGCTCAAGATCGGGCGCGTGCATCTCGGAGTCACCGGCGAGGATCTGATCCGCGAGACACTGCCGGACGTCGCAGGGAGCGTGGAGTTCTTGCGCCCGCTCGGCTTCGGCCGCGCCGACGTGGTCGTCGCCGTGCCGGATTGCTGGATCGATGTCGTCCGCATGGCGGACCTCGAGGACGTGGCCGCGCAATTTGCAAGGCAGCATGGCCGGCGGCTCCGGGTGGCCACCAAATATCTGAACCTGACGCGGCGCTTCTTCGCAAGCGCTGGCGTTGCCGGTTACCGCATCGTGGAGAGCGTTGGCGCCACGGAAGGTACGCCCGTTGCCGGAACCGCCGAGCTCATCGTCGATATCACCACTACCGGCACCACGCTTGCGGCCAATCATCTGAAGTTGCTGGAGGATGGGTTGATCTTGAAGTCGCAGGCCTATCTCTTTGCCGCCCGCGGCGCAGAATGGAACAAGGGCGCCATTCGTCTGCGCGACGCCATTCTCGACCGCCTCGCCGGGGCAGCCGCCTAAAGGGGGTGGGGATGTGGATCCCCACCCCCGCGCCAACCGTTTCCGTGCGCGGGGAGGTAGACCTTGGAAGAGGCGTCACCGCAATGCCGGCGCCGCCGCCCTTATATCCCCTTCTCGGGGGTCAACATCGAAAGAATGGCCAGGCGAGCGCACCGCGACTGGAGCGCTTCAGACGCGCCCGACCTT
>DASPOV010000029.1:0-4558 GCA_035625815.1 Methyloceanibacter sp. | reverse complement strand
TACTTCGTAGCGGATCCAGGGGGACGGCGCGTCGCCGGCAACCTCACCAGCATCACCGACGAGCTCTCCAACAGTTTGGGGCCGGTGGAATTTGAATACAGCCGCCCCGCCGAAGGCGGCATTGAGACGAGGCTCGCCTTCGCCAACGTATTCCGGTTGCCGGGTGGCTACCGCCTCATCGTTGGCCGAGACATCGAGGATCGTCGTGAGCTCGCACGGGTGATCCGATCGACCATGCTGTGGGGACTTGGCGTGATGGCCGTGTTCGGCATCGGTGGTGGGTATTTCGTGAGCCGCAACCTGCTTGCCAGGATCGACGCAATCGCCGCCACCGCGCGCACTATCATGGAAGGCGACCTCACCGGGCGTTTGCCAGTGAACGGCTCCGGCGACGAACTCGACCGCCTGTCGGAAAGCCTCAATCTCATGCTGGCGCGGATCGAACAGTTGATGGCCGGCTTGCGGGAGGTCTCCGACAACATCGCGCACGATCTCAAGACGCCGCTTAGCCGCTTGCGGAACCGCGTCGAAGCCGCCTTGCACGAACCTTATGGCGAGCCTGCTTATCGCCAGGCGTTGGAGCGCACCATCGAGGAAGCCGACGAGCTGATCAAGACGTTCAACGCACTGCTGTCGATCGCGCGGCTGGAGGCGGGAGCCGGCGGCGACAACAAGGAGAGTCTCGACGTGGCGGCGCTCGTGCGCGACGTGGCCGAGCTCTATGAGCCCGTGGCCGAGGAGCGCGGGCTCGTGCTAAGGGCGGACATGGTCGAGCCTATCTTCGTCCGCGCCGATCGCCAGCTACTTGGACAAGCCATCGCCAATCTCATTGACAACGCCATCAAATATGGGGTGCCTGAGCGGGCCCAGGGTGGCAACGGAGCGGAGCCAGAGGTCAGCGTCACAACCGAGGCGAAGGGGCCCGTGGCGGAAATTGTCGTCACCGATCGTGGACCTGGCGTGCCGAGCTCCGATCGCGAGCGGGTTCTCGACCGCTTTGTCAGGCTCGAAGCGAGCCGGTCAGAGCCGGGAAGCGGGCTTGGGTTGAGCCTCGTCACAGCAGTGGCGCGGCTGCATGGAGGTGCGCTTAAGCTCGAAGACAATCACCCCGGGCTCAAGGTGGTCTTGTCCTTACCGGCGGAGGGCCAGGCTCTTCTAAATGGAGTTGCACACCAGGCACCCGGACACGAGCTAAGGTCGGCGTGACGGCGTTCTTCGAACGCGTCGCCGAGCATCCGGCGATTTATGACGCGGCGCGCGGTGCAGAGATTCTCGACACTTTGACGAAAGGGTTTGGCGCATCGGCGGAGCTAGCTCCTGCCGCCAAGCTTTTACAGGGTGCGCCAAGCCTTCGGGAGTTTCTCGCGGCGGCGTTGTCGGGCGCACCCTACCTTGCTGCGCTCGCCCAGCGCGAGCCGAACCTGCTGGCCGAATGTCTGTTGCGTGATCCAGATGCCTATCTCGATGAAGCCGGCGCGGAGCTTGCGGCCGCCGTCGAGGCGGCGAAGACACCGAAAGAGGTCATGGCTGCCTTGCGCCGTTATAAGCGGCGCGTCGCGTTGCTTTTGGGCCTCGCCGATCTTGGCGGCGTCTGGCGGACGGAAAAAGCATTGTGCGCCATGAGCCTCACTGCCGATAGTGCGGTCGATCAGGCGGTCAGATTTCTTTTTCGCCAAGCGCACGGCGCCGGGCAGATCGTTGGCGCTTCGCCGGCGACACCCAAGGGCTACTTCGTCATCGCCATGGGGAAGCTCGGCGGCCACGAGCTCAACTATTCAAGCGACATCGATATCATCGTCTTCTATGACGCCGACCGAGCGGGGCTCGCGCCAGATGTCGAGCCGTCGGCCTTCTTCGTGCGGCTGACCCGCGAGCTGGTGCGCCTCCTCCAGGAGCATACTGGCGACGGCTATGTATTCCGCACTGATCTGCGCCTGCGCCCGGACCCCGGGGCAACGCAGGTGGCGCTCTCGACCGACGCCGGGCTCACCTATTACGAGAGCTTCGGTCAGAACTGGGAGCGCGCCGCCCTGATCAAGGCGCGCATCATTGCCGGCGATTTTGCTGCCGGCGAAGAGTTCTTGCGCCAGCTCGACCCTTTCATCTGGCGCAAATATCTCGATTTCGCGGCGATCGCCGATATCCATGCCATGAAGCGGCGCGTGCACGCCTATAAAGGCCACGCCACGATCGCCGTCGCCGGCCACGACATCAAGCTCGGACGCGGCGGCATCCGCGACATCGAGTTCTTCGCGCAGACCCAGCAGCTCATCGCCGGGGGCCGGCATCAGGAGCTAAGGACGCGCGGCACCATCAAGACTCTGGAAGAATTGGCGAGAGGCGACTGGGTCGAGCCGAAAGCGGCTGAAGATCTCAGCCGCGCCTACCTCTTCCTGCGCCGGATCGAAAACCGGTTGCAGATGATCGGCGATCAGCAGACCCATACTTTGCCGGACGACACCGAGGAGCTGCGCCGAGTCGCTGCTCTTTCTGGCTTCGCCGATATGGACGCCTTCGCCGACGCTTTGGTCGCGGAGCTTGCCAACGTCGAGACCCACTACGGTGCCCTGTTCGAAAAGCTGCCGCCGTTGCCTGAGGCCGCTCCGAGCATCGTGCTTCCGAGCGACGAGCACGATCCTGCTACACTCGCCGCGTTCGAAAAGCTCGGTTTTCGCAATCCAGAACAGGCCATTGCCGCGGTCAGGGCCTGGCAGTCTGGCCGCTACCCCGCCACGCGCAGCACCCGCGCCCGCGAGCGCCTCTCGGAATTCCTCCCCTCGCTGCTCGACACCTTCGGCCGCACCGCCGAGCCCGACCTCGCGCTCGGAACCTTCGACAAGGTCATGGCGGAAATGCCGGCCGGTGTGCAACTTTTCTCACTCCTGGCCGCCAATCCAAGCCTGCTGCGGCTGATCGCCGACATTGTGGGGACGGCGCCGCGGCTTGCCTCCATCCTTGCGCGACGGCCGCGCTTGCTCGACGCCGTGCTCGATCCCGGATTTTTCGGCGCGGTGCCCACGCCGGCGAAGTTGAAGGAGCTCGTGGTCAAGGCGCTCGCACAGGCCTCCGACTATCCGGACGCGCTCGACCGCGCCCGCATCGTTGGCCGCGAGCAGGGCTTCCTGATCGGCGTGCGGGTGATTTCCGGAACGGTCTCGGCGTCGCAGACGGGAGCCGCCTACGCCACACTTGCCGAAATGCTGATCGAGACGCTTGCCTGCCGCGTCGAAGCCGAGCTTGAGCGCCAGCATGGGCGCATGCCGGGAGGAAAGGCTGCAGTCGTGGCGATGGGAAAACTTGGCGGCCGCGAGATGACCGCGGCATCCGATCTCGACCTCATCACTGTCTATGATTTCGCCGACGAGGGGGTCCAGTCGGGTGGTCCAAAAAGCCTTCCCGGCAGCCAGTACTATATGCGCTTCACCCAGAGGCTGATCGCGGCCCTGTCGGCACAGACGGCGGAAGGGTCGCTCTACCAGGTGGATATGCGCCTCCGGCCTTCGGGCAGCCAGGGGCCAGTTGCGACCAGGCTCGCAAGCTTCGTCGACTATCAACAGAACTCCGCTTGGACCTGGGAGCATCTCGCACTCACCCGCGCGCGGGTCATCTCCGGTCCACTTGAGCTCCGGCAAACTATCGAACGCACCATATCCGAAGTGCTGTGCCGGCCGCGGGATCGCGCGCAAGTCGCCACCGACGTCCGCTTCATGCGCGCCAGGATCGAGGATGAGAAGGGGACCCGCGACATCTGGGACCTGAAGCATGTCCGCGGCGGCCTGATCGATGTCGAGTTCCTCACCCAGTTCCTGCAGGTGGTCAGCGCCCACGAGCACCCCGAGCTGCTTGATCAGAACACCGTCGGGGCTCTGTCTAAGCTGCTTCAGGCCCAAGTGATCACGCCGGCCAATGCGGAAATCCTCGTAGCGGCGGCGACTCTCTATCACACGCTAACCCAATGCTTGCGGCTCAGCCTCGACAAACCCTTCGTTCCGGAGGAGGCGCCACGTCGGCTCAGGGAATTACTTGCCCGGGCGTCCGACATGCCTGATTTCGCGACACTCGAGGGCATGCTCAAGGACAAGCTTAGCGCCGTGCACGCGCTCTACGACCGAATCGTGGTTTGAGGGAAACGGCTTCGGTTTAGGCGGTTGCCGCTTCGGGCTCGTCCTGCTCCCTCACGGCTTTGATAGGCAAAGTGCAGGTAACGGTGGTACCCTGACCTTCGCGGCTCTTGATTTGCAGGTTGCCGCCGTGCAGCTCGACAAGGGCGCGCGAAATGGCAAGCCCAAGCCCGCTGCCCTGATGGCTCTTGGAGAACTGGTTCTCGACCTGCTCGAAGGGACGGCCGAGCTTCATGATGTCGGCCTCGGCGATGCCAATACCGGTATCCTTAATGGCTATACGCACGAGACCGCGGGTCCGCGATAGATGCACGTCGACGCTGCCGCCGTCGCGAGTAAACTTCACCGCGTTTGACAAGAGATTGAGGAACACCTGCTTCAGCGCGCGGCGGTCGGCCTCGACCATGAGCCGCGAGGGCCCGTGGCGGGAGAGCGAG
>DASPOV010000028.1:0-6361 GCA_035625815.1 Methyloceanibacter sp. | reverse complement strand
TCGGTAGCAAAGCCGAAGGCAACAAAGAAAGATGGGTCGTAGACGTCGACTTGGACTTCTTGGCCGTGTACATCGAGTGGCTTCTCGAGCGGCAAGGTGAAGTGGAGCGTGAGCAGGCCCTTGTCGTAGTCGAGCGAATAGTTCTCTGGCGGCTTGAGCGGAAGATTGTCACCGTCACCGACATGCACAAAGGTGAAATAGTCGAAGTCTTTCAGTGACTTGATGTTCACTTCCGCCAAGGGTTTCAGTTCATCGGCCGAGAAGACGCCGTCGCCATTGGTGTCGAGGCCCTGCACCGCCATAGCGGAGTAGAACTCATCGAAAGTCCAGGCGTGGCGAACGCCCGTGATCTCGTGATTGGCATTGAATATGATTTCAGAGCGCACGGTGGCCCACACATGGGGGTGGGCGTTGCTTTGCCGTGCAAGAATGGCGCAGGCGGCAATCGCCAACACCACTGTTAGGACCCGCCGGGACTTGGCCAGCTCTTTCGGCGACAAAAGCCCAAGCTCCTCCGCAAATCGAGACTTTGCTAGGCGTCAATTGTGGAGGATTGGAGGCTCTTGTCCAAGCGGCGATGTATCACTCTGTCGCGGCTCAGGGGGGGCTTCAGGCTAAGGAGATGGTCAGGGCCAGCGCTTCGCTGGACAAGCTCGGCGCGTACAGCTCAGCGAGAAAGCGCGATCGGTTCTGGGTGACCTCGTCTTGACTCTGGATTGGACTTCGGTTAGAACAAAACAGGAACGAATTCGGAGTTGTGCCCGTGCGTAACAACGTTCCAGGCGGCGAAAATGTCGGTGAGTTTCTGCCTTCTGGCGTTGAGAGATCAGGCGGGGCAGGCGGCGAAGGTCTCATCGAGCACTTGCGTCAGCGTATTCGCGTGCTCGAGCAGGTTCCCGTGTCTCTGGCCTTTCCCCCCGCGCCGGATGCGGGACCTTTGCCCCGCCCCGCCTGCTCCCTTCTTTCTCGTGCTTCACCTCTCCTGCGTGAGCCCGCAAACGCCAATCCCTCCCCCTTCCGGGGGGAGGGAAGCGCGCCGGGCGCGCTGTGTAGGGGTCCTGGGTTAAGGCCGGTCGTTTTCGAGCCCGACCCCCTCCCCGACCCTTCCCCTTCCAGGGAAAGGGAGATCCCTTGGAGCAAGCTCGCAGCGAACGGGCTGCACGAGATCAAACTTGCCGCCTATCGCGACGCACCGGTGGCGCTCGCCTTTGCTCTTGCCTTCATCGGCGACCGCCTGGTGCGGAGAGAGAGTACCTCGCCACTTCTCTGGTGCTTGACCGAAAGAGCCGCGCACGAATGGGGCGCACCTTACGGGCCTGGCCTCGTCGACTTCGATCTCGACCCGGCGCTGTTTCTCATCGTCCAGGCCCGAAACGCCATGGACGCTGCCTGGGCGCTAGAAGAAGGGCTGAAGACCCGTGCCTTCGTCGCCGCTCTTGGACAAATCGAGGTCAAGGCGCCGCTCATCGCGAGACGTCTAGGTCTGGCGGCCCAGACGAGTCGCACGCCCTGCCTTCTTCTCTCAGGCCATCAGGGCAGGGGGCTGCCCAGCACGCTCACCCGCTGGCGCGTTGCGGCGGCGAGGAGTAGCAGCACCACCTTTGATGCATCCGCGCCTGGCTCGCCAACTTGGCATCTCACACTCGAGCGCTGCCGGGGGATGGCGCCCGCGCGAAGTTGGACCGTGGAGTTTCGAGATGTCGCGTATGGTTTCCGTCTGGCTCCCCGCTTTGCCGATCGAGCGGCTAAAGCGGGAGAAAAAAGGCAAGCCCTTTCCGGTTGATCGGCCCTTTGCGCTCGTCGGTAGCGAGGAGCGCGAACTCGTGCTCACCACCCTCAATGCCACCGCCATGGGTGCTGGCCTCATCCCCGGCTTAGGACTCGCCGACTCCCGCGCCATTTGCCCGCATCTCCTCACTGCGCCGGCATCGCCTGAGAAGGATGCTGTAAGCTTGCTCGCGCTTGCCCGTTGGTCGAGCCGTTACAGCCCGTCCCTAAATGTCGAAGGCGATGATGGGCTCTGGCTCGATGTGTCCGGTGTCCTGCA
This sequence comes from Methyloceanibacter sp., assembly GCA_035625815.1. Lineage (GTDB taxonomy): Bacteria > Pseudomonadota > Alphaproteobacteria > Rhizobiales > Methyloligellaceae > Methyloceanibacter. The sequence continues at coordinate 4,314 of DASPOV010000028.1, read as the reverse complement.
TCTCTTCGGCGGCGCACGCGCCCTGCTGACCGATATGGCGATGCGCTTCGCTCGCCTTGGCTTCAGCGCACGCCTTGCCCTTGCCGAGACCTTGGGCGGAGCGCATGCGCTTGCGCGTTTTGCGCCGTCATCTCCCATCCTCGTCCCGCAAGGAAAGATTAAGGAAGCGCTTGCACTCCTTCCCGTGGAGGCTTTGCGCCTTGCCGACGATATCACGCGCCTTCTGAAGCAGCTCGGCCTGAAGCGCATCGGGCAGCTCTACGATTTGCCGCGCGCGTCCCTTGAACGGCGGTTTCACTCGCGCGAAGTGGCCGAAGCGGTGCTGCATCGACTCGATCAGGCGCATGGGAAGCGTGAGGAGCGACGCACGCCGCTCCTTCCCACACTTGACTATGCAGCAAGGCTGCCCTTCCCCGAGCCTCTGATTACCTATGACGGCGTCGTCGCCGCCCTCGATCATCTGGCGGAGCAGCTCTGCGAGGCACTCACGCTCGCCCGCCGCGGTGCGCGCCGCGTCAGGCTCGCCATCTATCGTACCGACGGCACCTCCGCCAAGATCGAAACTGGCCTGAGCGCGCCGTCCCGCGAGCCTTCGCATCTGACGCGACTCTTCGAGGATAGGGTGAGCGCCATCGATGTCGGTTTCGGCGTAGATCTGATGGCGCTCGCAGCGCTCGCGACCGAGCCGCTACTCCCCGTCCAGACAGCCTTCGCCAAGAGTGAGGACCGAGGCAGGCCAGAGCCGCTGATCGACCGCCTGGCAAGCCGGCTGAGCGGAAGCGCCGTGCGCCGGCTCGTCCCTTACGCAAGCCATGTGCCGGAGCGGGCGCAAAACACGCTTCCCGCTTTGGCTGGGTCAGCCCTTTGGCCCGAGCAGGGCACGAGCACCCCCCCGCGGCCAGTCCTTCTCTTTGCCGAGCCTGAGCCTCTTGTCGTGCTCGCCGAGATTCCCGAAGGGCCGCCCGCGCGCTTCACCTGGCGGCACGTGACCCGCCGCGTGGTGAAGGCTAAAGGGCCTGAGCGCATCGCGCCGGAATGGTGGCTGGAGCTGAGGGAGATGCGGGGGAAGCCGCGCGACTACTACTGCATCGAAGATGAGGACGGCCGGCGCTACTGGGTGTTCCGCGCAGGCCTCTATCAGGAGGCCGCGAAAGACCTTCCTTCTTGGTATCTGCATGGAGTGTTCGGGTGATGACCCACACTCCGCGCTACGCCGAGCTCGACGTCACCACCAACTTCTCCTTCCTGCGCGGCGGCTCGCACCCCGAGGAGCTGGTGGCGACGGCGAAGGCCCTCGGCCTTGAGGCCATCGCCGTCACTGACCGCAACACGCTCGCCGGCGTTGTCCGTGCCCATCTCGCTGCCAAGGAGGTTGGCGGGATCAAATTCATCGTTGGCGTCCGCCTCGATCTTGAAAACGCGCCGAGCCTGCTTGCTTACCCTACGGACCGCGCCGCTTATGGCAGGCTCTGCCGCTTGCTCACCTTGGGCCAGCGCCGCGCCGAGAAAGGGAAGTGCACGCTCCACCTCGATGACGTCGCCGCCCACGCCGAAGGGCTCATCTTCATCGCCCTCCAACCTGATCATTTCACATCCACTCGCAACAATTTTGAATCCGATCTGGGTCGCATCAAGAAGATCCTCGCCCGAACGCATCTCTACCTCGCAGCGCGGCATTCCTATTGCGGCGACGATCGCGCCCGCATCGAAGGCTTGGGGCAAATGGCAAGCCGCATAGGCCTCCCCCTCGTCGCTACCAATTCAGTGCTCTATCACGCCGCCCACCGCCGTCCCTTGCAGGACGTGCTCACCTGTATTCGCGAGAAATGCACGATTCACGAGGCGGGGCTCAGGCTCGAAGCTAATGCCGAGCGGTACCTCAAACCTGGCCACGAAATGGCGCGGCTGTTTGCCGGCCATGAAGAGGCGCTTGCCCGCACCATCGAGATCGCAAACGCGTGCACCTTCTCCCTCGATGAGCTGAAATACGAATATCCCGACGAGCCTGTGCCAGAAGGCAAGACTCCGCAATCGCATCTTGAGGATCTTACTTGGGAGGGTGCGCGCTGGCGCTTCCCCGATGGCATCCCGGAGAAGGTCAGGGACACGCTGACGAAGGAGCTCACTCTCATCGAGGAACTCCACTACGCCCGCTATTTCCTCACCGTGCACGACATCGTCCATTACGCCCGCTCTCTCGACATTCTCTGCCAGGGGCGCGGATCTGCTGCCAACTCCGCCATCTGCTATTGCCTCGGCATCACCAATGTGAACCCGACCGAGATCGATCTCCTGTTCGAGCGCTTCGTCTCGCCCGAGCGGAAAGAGCCACCGGACATCGATATCGACTTCGAGCATGAGCGCCGCGAGGAGGTGATCCAATATATCTATGCGCGCTACGGCCGTGATCGCTCCGGCATCGCCGCCACCGTGATTTCCTATCGCGGCCGCTCCGCCGTGCGCGAGGTCGGTAAGGCGCTCGGATTCTCCGAAGGCACCGCGACGGCGCTCGCCACCACCATCTGGGATCTAAGCGATTCCGCCCTCCCTGAGGAGTATGTGCGCCAAGCTCGGCTCAATCCGTCCGATCCACTGCTTTCCCGCTGTCTCGAGCTCACACAAGAGCTGCTCGGCTTCCCGCGCCACCTCTCCCAGCATGTCGGTGGTTTCGTGCTGACGCGAGGCCCCCTCTCTGAAGTCGTTCCCATCGGCAACGCCGCCATGGAGGACCGCACCTTCATCGAATGGGACAAGGACGATCTCGATGCGCTCGGCCTGCTCAAGGTGGATGTGCTCGGCCTCGGTATGCTTACCTGCATCCGAAAGTGCTTCGCCCTGCTGAAGAAGCATTATGGTCGGGACCTCTCGCTCGGCACCGTGCCGCACGACGATCCCGCCGTTTATGACATGCTGTGCCGGGCAGATTCGATCGGCGTGTTCCAGGTGGAGAGCCGGGCGCAGATGAACATGCTTCCGCGGCTCCGTCCCCGCAAATTCTACGATCTCGTCATTGAGGTCGCGATCGTGCGCCCGGGTCCCATCCAGGGCGACATGGTGCACCCCTATTTACGCCGCCGCTGCGGTGACGAGGCGATCGAGTTTCCCTCACCCCATCCCAACCACGGGCCGGCCGACGAGCTGAAACAAGTGCTCGACAAGACCCTAGGCGTGCCGCTGTTCCAGGAGCAGGCCATGCGCCTCGCCATGGTGGCGGCCAAATTCTCAGGCCCCGAGGCGAACGAGCTTCGCCGCGCCATGGCTACCTTCCGTCGCCGCGGCACCATCGACCGGCTGCATCAGAAGATGGTGAGCCGAATGGTGGCGCGCGGTTATCCGGAGGAGTTCGCTGAGCGCTGCTTCAATCAGATCAAGGGTTTTGGCGAATATGGCTTCCCCGAGAGCCACGCGGCGAGCTTCGCCCACCTTGTCTATATCTCGGCCTGGCTCAAATGCCATTACCCGGCAGCCTTCGCTGCCGCGCTGCTCAACTCCCAGCCTATGGGCTTCTACGCGCCCGCGCAGATCGTGCGCTGTGCCCGCGACCATGGCGTCGAGGCGCAAGAGGTCGACGTCAATCACAGCCTGTGGGACTGCACGCTCGAGCCTTGCGGTCAAGTAACACGAAGCGTGGTAGTGCAAATAAAGAACAACAGCTTCGCTCTGCGTCTCGGCATGCGCCAAATCGACGGGCTGCGCGAGGACGATGCGAAGACGATCGTTTCGATCCGCGACGACATTCCGCCTGAGTTCCTTCCTCACCTCTTCGCTCCCCCTCACCCGCTCCTTCCCTCCGCTCAGGACCGCCCTTTCTCCAATGAGGAGAGGGGAAATGCCGCCGCTTTTCGTGACGTCCGTGATTTGTGGCGCTGGAGCGGCGTCAGCCGCGCGACCCTTGAAAGGCTGGCCGCCGCGGACGCCTTCCGCTCGCTTGGCTACGATCGCCGCCAGGCGCTGTGGGAGGTGCGCGGCCTACCCAAGGAACTGCCTCTCCCGCTGTTCGATCATGCAGCGTCAAGCGAGGCAGGCGCCGAGCCTGAAGTCACGCTTCCTATCATGCCGCTGTCTGAGCATGTGGTAAACGACTACCGCACTTTGCGCCTTTCGCTCAAAGCCCATCCCATGAGCTTCCTCCGCGCCCGCATCGTGAGCGAAGGTATTCTCTCCTGCGCCGATCTTAAGCGCGCACAAGACGGCACACGCGCAAGCGTCGCGGGCGTGGTGCTCGTGCGCCAGCGCCCGGGCTCGGCGCAAGGCGTGGTATTCATGACCGTCGAGGACGAGACGGGGGTCGCCAATTCGGTGATCTGGCCGAAG
>DASPOV010000027.1:0-4462 GCA_035625815.1 Methyloceanibacter sp. | reverse complement strand
GACATATAGCCGCCGAGCGCGAATCCGCGGCGCGCCAGCTCAGGACCTCCAGTGAAGCAATGCAGCACGAAAGGGAAAGCGCCGCGTCCAGTCTCCTCTTCGAGGATACGAGCAATGTCCTCGTCGGCGTCGCGGGCATGTATCACAAGGGGCAATCCTGTCTGGCGCGCGGCGGCGATATGGGTACGGAAGCCACGCTCCTGGTCGGCGCGCGGGCTAATGTCGTAGTGATAGTCGAGCCCCGCCTCGCCGATGGCCACCACCTTTGGATGGCGCGTGAAGCTCACGATCTCTTCGAGCGTAATGTCCTTCTCCTCCGCCGCGTGGTGCGGATGGGTCCCGATCGAGCAGAACACCTGAGAATGGGGCTCAATTATCTCAAGCAGATCGGCGAACCGCCGTACCCGCGTAGAGATGGTCAGCATGAGGTCGACGCCGGCGCCTTCTGCTCGCGCAAGCACGGCCTCCCGCTGCGTGGCGAGATCGGGAAAATCGAGATGGCAGTGACTGTCGATCAACATTAAGCACCTATGATTTCAATTGCTTATGCCTCCTGAGGCTGACCTCAATGCGGTGGCAAAGCTGATGCTAAAGGATGCCGCAAGAGCGTTGGAGTACATAATTCAATAATACCGCGCGAAGTACGAGGCACCGGAACCAGAACCCCCCTCGCCATAAGGTACGATGGTAAGGACGCCAGGTCAGCGTGGGGAGGTTATCAAATGGAGAGGGCTTCTAGAGTATGAGACGCACCCAAGGGTATCGGAGAGTGGACTGTTCGAGTTTTTCAGAAAGGCCAGCGAAGACATTGAATTTGAAGTAAAGAGCGCCATTTTTAGATTTTGATTCGCCCTGCGCGACAGGCATTAGACGTCAAGGGCGTCGGCTTCGGTCGGCGCCCTTGGTAAGGGGGCCGACTCGCAATATGGCGTGGCTCTACAAAACGCGCCATGTCTCGCGTCCGCGGATATATCGTGTCGATTCAAAATCCATCGAGGAATTCAGCTTAAGGTTTTCTCGTCAGTAAAATTATCCTTAACTTTACTTTGGTCATACCAGGAGGACTGAGATGAGGATGTTAACGTCATTTGCGCTCGGCGCCACGCTGCTCGCGGCCTTCGGCGAATCGGCTCTTGCTGCAGGTGATGCCACGAAGGGCAAGGAAGTATTTGCAAAATGCGCATTGTGTCATCAGATCGGCCCCGGTGCGAAGACCCTGGTCGGACCAGAGCTGAATGGCATCGTCGGACGCAAGGCGGCAAGCATCGGCGATTATCCAATGTATAGCGACGGAATGCGAACGCTCGGGGAATTGGGCGTTGTCTGGACCGAGGGGAATATCGATAAGTGGATCGCCAATCCAAAGGCTATGCTCCCCGACTCCTCGATGAGCTTGTTCCCAGGAGTGCCTGATGCCAGCGACCGGGCAAACCTTATCGCCTATCTGAAGACGTTCCCACAATAAGCTTGTCTTTTGGCGCCTCCTCCACCTGAACGGCAATGACCTTCGGGAGCCGTTTTTTCTTTCTTCGACCCAGGTACGGAAAAGCCCCGCGGCCGGGACTGACGGGCTCACGGGGCTTATCGCGTTCAGCTGGCCTAGCACTTACCGGACCATGCGAAACGAGCATACACACATTAACTATGACTGGCTAGAGACATCGCGTGCCTGCAAGAAGCCCGACCGCGCGGTAGACACAAGCAGGGGCTTCCTATGAGCCAACAATCTGGTTTTTGCCTGAAGCTCGCCCCTTGAGCATTGAAGAACAAAAACAGGAATCGTCAAGGCGCATCGACGCGCGTTCAGCTTCGCGTGATTGGACCCTTCCACCGATCGTGAAAATAATCGAGCCACGCCACGCGTTGGGGCGTAAGAAATCGCGCGATAGTTATCAGGGCTGAAATCTCGTCGACGCTGATGTCTTAACATCAGAGCGCTGCCGCGTCGGCCTCGGGCGTTTCCGGCTCGACATAGCGTGGAAACGCAGGCTCTGGCTGGGGGAGCTGAGTGCCCGGCTTAAGCCGTCCACTCGGTCCAAGCTTGGCGAAATCCCGCGAACCTTGCAGTACGCCGAGCTGATCGAGCAGTTTGGCCGCACTCCCTGGCATGATAGGCTGCACTAGGATGGCAATCTGGCGCAACACCTCCGCCGTCACATAGAGGATGGTCTCCATGCGCTTGGGGTTGGTCTTCTTGTGGGCCCAAGGCTCTTCGCCGGTGAAGTAACGATTGGCGTCGGCGATCACCGCCCAGACGATTTCAAGCGCGCGATGAATGGCAAAATCGTCGATAGCCTGCGTCACGCGTACAAGCGAAGCGTCCGCCACCGCGAGGATCGCCTGGTCAGCAGGAGTAACCTCTCCCGGCGCCGGAACGAACCCTCCGCAATTCTTGGCGAGCATCGATAGCGAGCGCTGCGCAAGATTGCCGAGGTCGTTGGCGAGGTCTGCGTTGGTGCGCTGCACGATGGCGTCGGGACTGTAGTTGCCGTCCTGGCCGAAGGGCACCTCACGCAAGAGGAAATAGCGGAGCTGATCGACACCGTAATCGCCGACAAGCACGAAGGGATCGACGATATTGCCGACCGACTTCGACATCTTCTCCCCACGATTGTAGAGGAAGCCATGGCCGAACACGCTTTTTGGTAACGCGACGCCCGCCGACATCAGGAAAGCGGGCCAATAGACTGCGTGGAAGCGGATAATGTCTTTGCCGATGATATGCACGTCTGCCGGCCAGTAGCGCTCGAACGTCGCCGACTGCTCGTCGGGGAAGCCGACGCCAGTGAGATAATTGGTGAGCGCATCGACCCACACATACATGATGTGCTTGGGGTCGCCGGGGACTGGGATGCCCCAATCGAAGGTGGTGCGCGAGATGGAGAGGTCCTGTAGGCCCCCGCGCACGAAGCTCTTCACCTCATTTGCGCGCGCGTCCGGCCCGACAAAGTCCGGATGGGCCTCGTAATGGGCGAGCAGCTTCTCCTGATAGGCGGACAGCCGGAAGAAGTAGCTCTCCTCCTCGACCCATTCGGCCGACGTGCCCTGAGGCGAAAACTTCTGGCCCCCGGCGCCCTCCTTGAGCTCGCTCTCGTCATAATAGGCCTCGTCACGGACCGAGTACCAGCCGGCGTAGGTCGAAAGATAGATATCGCCATTGGCTTGCATGCGCCGCCATAGCTCCTCGCAGGCGCGCTTATGGCGCTCCTCCCGCGTGCGGATGAAATCGTCGTTGGAGCAATTGAGCGCGGTGACCATCTCGCGGAAGAGCGGAGTGTTGCGGTCAGCGAGCTCCGCGGGCGTGATGCCCTGCTTTCGCGCCGTTTGCAGCATCTTGACGCCATGCTCGTCGGTACCGGTCAAGAAGAACACGTCCATCCCCTGCAGCCGGCGGAAGCGCGCAAGCGAATCGGCGGCGACGGCCTCATAGGCGTGGCCGATATGGGGCGCATCGTTCGGATAGGAGATGGCGGTGGTGATGTAATAGGGCCGCGACTCTGCCATGGAGGTCATGGAATAGCCTTGGCCGCGCGCCCCGGCAAGCGCCGCAGTGAATTTGACTAACTGGGCGAGCCCCGCACGGCCTGCTGCAGCCGGCGGAACGTTTCCACCACGAAAAGTCCGCGATCAAGGTTGAGGCTTGCGACATCGGCTTTGGCGCGACCGATCGCCTCCCAGGCTTCGACCCACTGCGGCAGCGTGGCGCCGTCGACCAGCCGGTTAGCGAGCGTCTTCTCTTCTCCAATAGCGCCCTCGCCGGTCGCAGCTTCGCGGATCATCCGCTCCACGAGACCAAGCAGCAGCGAAACGAAGAGCCGAAGCTGCTCGCTGTCACCAAAACCGAACATCCCACCTCGCAGCCGCTCGCCAAGCTTATGCATAATCTCGGCGTCAATATCTGGCAGGCGGGCGAATGCTCGAACGATCCCCCGATGAAGGGCGATGCCCTCACCGGTGACGAGCTCAAGTGCCCGGCGCACGCTGCCCTGGCTCAGCTCAAGTGCGACAGCAAGCGTCTCGGCATCGACTTCGCGCTCGTCACGCTCAAGTGCCGCCAGCACCGCCCTCTCAAGTTCTTCCCGCCCCAAGCCCGTCACACGCAGTGCACGGCAGCGCGAGCGGATAGTTACCGGGATATGCCCTTCGGCGGTCACCACCAGGAAAAACAGTGTGCGCGGTGGCGGCTCCTCCAACGCCTTCAACAGCGCATTGCCGGAACTTTCGTTGAGATCGTCGGCGCGATCGACGATGACCACGCGCCATCCCATTTCGCCAGCGCTGTTGCCAAGGAAATTGCGCAAGCGGCGCACCTCGTCGACGCCGATCCATTGCGAATAGCGCTTCGTCTTTTCGAGCCACGAGCGGCGGATCAGAAGCAAGTTCGGGTGACCAAGTCCCGCAACCCTGCGGAACACGGGATGATCGGCGGTGATGGGAACCTGCGCCCCACCCTCTTCGCCAT
>DASPOV010000026.1:0-7550 GCA_035625815.1 Methyloceanibacter sp. | reverse complement strand
TAGCCGTGGGCGGCGAGCACTAAACCCCACCCGATGAGCGGAAAGAAGAACCAATGATAGCCGGGCGTGTAGAGGAGATTGACGACGATCAGAAGCGCATTCACCGCAACATAAACGAACAGATGAGTAAGAAAGCACCTTTTCCTCTTGTCGGTGAAGATCGCTTCATGCCGCCCGGTGCGCTGAAGCAGGAGCGCAAGGTCGTGGGCCGCGACGCCGATGCCCCAACCGGCAAGCACCCAGATGAACCAGATGTGGCCAGGATTGCGATAAAGATTGAGCACAGCAAGTACGCCTACCACCACCACGAAGACGCAGAGGTGGATGACAAACCCCCTCATAGCGCGATCCTCCGACAGCCCCGCGGCGTCCTCAACTCACAACGCAGCAACGCGCCGTTGGGTTTATGGCCGAGTGCCATCCCGCAAACCGAGGATGTAAGCGGCGAGGTCGGCAAGCTCGGCCTTGGTGAGAGGGATTTGCGGCATCGGATGCTTGGGCAAAATAATGCGCCCGGTGATGGCGCCCGCCGTCTGGCCCTCTCGGTTGGCGATCTCGTGAAAGCTCGGGACGTCGGAATTGGCATGTGTTTGCGTGGCACTGTCGACGAGATGGCAATTGGTGCAGAGCTTTTCGGCCAAGGCCTTGCCGCTTACCGGGTCAGGTTGCGAGGTCACCCCGGCAGCGGCGAGCGGCACAAAGAGAAGCAGTGAAATGATAGCGAACACATAACGAAGCACGGCGATCTCCTCTTATCACACGAGCGTCGTAACCCTTATGCACTTATGGCGGCAAGCCGTTCCGTGTCGAGCAAATGCACCCGTCGGGCACCTTCGAGCCTGATCGCACCCCGCTCCTTAAGCTCCGCAAACATGCGTGAGACGGTCTCAAGCGTGAGGCCGAGATAGTCCGCAATATCGTGTCGCGGCATGGCGAGCTCCACGACCGAGCCAGTCTTGGTGCGCTTGGACATGTACAATAAAAATGCCGCGACGCGCTCTAACGCATTCTTACGCCCGAGCAGGAGGAGATGCTCCTGGGTATCGCGGAGGCCAACCATAGTCAGATTGAGCAGATCCCGGACGAGGCTCGCCGAGCGGCAGCCAGCGGCAAGCAGGCTCTGCCATTTATAGGCGATCACCTTCACGGGCACGACCGCTTCGGCCGAGACGTGGTGCAGCTCGTCGGGTTCGAAGCCGAACATGTCACCCGGCGTATGGAAGGCACTGATCTGCCTACGCCCATCGGAAAGCAGCTTGCTGATCCTGACCACGCCCGAGACCACCTTGTAGACGTGACCGGCAGGCTCGCCTTCGGCGTAGATTTCCATGTTGCGACCGAAACTCATGGCGAGGCCGAGGGCGCCAAGACCGGAGGAGTCCCCGCTGCGGTTCCCGCGAAGAGGAAGGGCGATGTCCAATGTGCGCGTGAGGGGCCTAGCGTGGGCAACTTGCGTCAGCATCGTTAATCCTCCCTAAGGAATCGGTGGCTGACACCTTTGGTAGACCTACTGCCCGGCCACGAAAATTCGGGCCGTCACCCTACGGGAAAATACGTAGTCTCGCGTAGTCTCGCGTAGTGACGGATATTCGTGCGATTTTCAGATGACGTCGGCGGAGCCTTGGGGCCAGAGCAGCCAGTCCCGCGCTGCTTCAACCTCCGCCGGCGCAAAGTAGGCGACTTCGCAATCGATGAACGGCTCGGCGATGGCAGACAAGACCGAGAGAAACTTGGCTTCGGAAACGATGGCGCAGCGGCTGAAATGGTTGAGATGCCTGAGGCTAAACTTCAAATCGTGCCAAAACGCCTTCACGTCCATGCCTTCGAAGTGATGGATGATCTCGAGCACGCGCACCCGCCCATGGCGGGCGATGAAAGCTTCGAGCTTATTCGCCGTCCGGTCGAATTCCTGGGTCGAAACTCGTGCCGAAATCTCGATCTCGACCGCGGCAAGATTGTCCATTTCCTTGTAAGACAGCATGCGTCGCCGTTCGGCCTTTGGTCTCTCGCGAAGATTGAGGCGGTAATTTCCGCTTAGCCGGTATCTCCGTCCAGTGCCGATCGTATTGCGTCGAAGAGAACGCCCCCGAGCAGAGGCTTCTCAACCACGGCGGTTACGCCCGCTGCCGTCGCATGGTCCATAAGGCGTTGGGTGCGCTGGTTGACCATAAGCACCGTCGGCAAGCCAAACCGCGTAAAGACGCCGGTACCTCCCCTTCCCCACAGGCTCGCGAAAACTTCCTGGTCCAGCACGAGACAGGTCCTCAGCTCGACGTCAGCCGGCCGTTCGATGGGCGGCTCGCAGAGCCTTGCCTCATAGCCCTCGAGCTCCAAGGAAAAGCGCAACGAGTCGGCCAAGACCGAGTCCCTGACTGCAATGAGGACCGTACCCGCGTCTGCCAATTGACACTATCCTCGCCCTCGCGCGGCCCCCCGCCCGGATAAGCCCTGACGCAACTGGAGCGAGGGTATGGCGGCGTGACGCAGCTAGCTTTGAGCTGTGTCAAAACCGGTTTCGCCGGTCGCCATTGGGATTCTGGGCTAATCAGTCTGTCGTGCGAACAGTAAGGGTCATGCGGATAAGCTCGGAGAGACTCTTTGCCTGCATTTTTGTCATGAGATTCGCCCGGTAGACTTCGACCGTTCGAGGGCTGATGCCAAGCTCGTAGGCGATGGTCTTGTTCGCGTTTCCGGCCACGAGTCCGTCAAGCACTTGCCGCTCGCGTTCCGAAAGGGAGGCGAGCCGCGCCGCGGCCTCAGCGTCCTCCTCAGATCTCCGCCCGAGCTTCTTGGCGCAATCCTCGGCGCAACGAACTGCCCTAATAATGGCCTCCTCCGCAAACGGCTTTTCGATGAAATCGAAAGCGCCGGATTTCATCGCCTCGACGGCGAGCGGGATATCGCCATGCCCGGTGATGACGATGACGGGAAGCTTGATTTGCTTCGCTCTCAACCGCTGCAGAAGCTCGATGCCGGTCATATCTGGCATGCGCACGTCCGTAATCAGGCAGCCAGCCTGGAGCGATGCGAGAGCGGCAAGGAAAGACGTAGCCGACTCATAGACGCGGACCGGGATGCCGGCCGTGCTTAACAGAAAGGCGAGCGATTGGCGTACCGCCTCATCATCGTCCACGATGTGCGCCACGAAACTATCCGGCATCCCGGCGGCCTCTCACATCGCTCGATGGCTCGAGGGTGAAGCGGAACAGAGTGCCCCCGCCAGGATTTGGCTCTGCCGACATCTCCCCGCCATGGGCTTCGACGATGCGCTTCGAGATGGACAAGCCTACACCCATGCCCGCTGGTTTGGTGGTGACGAAGGGTTGAAACAGGCGCGGGACAATCTCGTCGGCAAGACCGCTTCCCGTGTCGGCTACTTTAACCTCGACTATGCCGTGGTCCAAAAGAGCCGTTTCCACCACAAGTTCCTTGCGCGGGCAACCGTTCATGGCCTCGATCGCATTGCGTATCAGATTCACGAGAACCTGCTGAATTTGCACCTTCTCCACAAGGACGGGGCCCGCGCGCGAGTCGAAGCGGAAGATTGTTTTAACACCCTGCTCCTTAGCGTCGACAAGGGCCAAGGCGCTTGCTTCCTCAACCAGCTTGTTGACGTTTTCAGGCCGCTTCTCTGTCTCTCCCCGCGCCACAAATTCGCGCAGCTGCCGGATGATCTGTCCTGCCCGCATCGTCTGGTGCGTCGTCTCGACCAAGGCATCATGAATCTTCTGCGCATTCGGATGCTCGATGCCCTTGGTCAATCGGCTGCATCCCTGCAGATAGTTGGCGATGGCCGAGAGAGGCTGGTTGATCTCGTGGGCAAGCGTCGAGGCCATCTCACCCATGGCGGTTAGCCTGGACAGGCGCGCCAATTCCGATTGCAGCTCTTCGAACTGGCGCTCGGTCGCCTGGCGCTCGGTCAGGTCGCTGATAAAGCCGGTAAAGAACCTCCGGTCTCCGGACCGCAGCTCGGCAACTTCGAGCTTCATGGGGAAAGTCGAGCCGTCCTTGCGCTGTCCCGTGACGACCCGGTCGATGCCGATGATGCGCTTCTCGCCGGTTGCGAGGTAGCGGGCGATGTAGGAGTCATGCTCCTCGCGAAACGGCGTCGGCATGAGCATTCTCACATTCTGCCCAACCACCCACGCTTCCCGATAGCCAAACAGACGCTCCGCGGCGGCGTTGAAGGACTGAATGATGCCCTTTTCACAGATCACCACCGTGGCGTCAGGCACTGTATCGAGAACCGACCGCAGATGCGCCTCGCGCGCCCGCAGATTGCGCGCGGTCTCCTGATCGTGGAGACGGGTGCGATAGAGTTGCTCGCCGAACCAGGAAATGCCTACGCCGATGCTCGCGAAGATCGCGGCTTCCACCATCTCCGGCCTAGTCAGGTTTTCGACACCGCCTACGAAAATGCCCGAAATCAAACTGAGTGCGGTGGCCACCAAGCCCGGACCTAACCCGCCGACACCTGCTGCGAGCAGAATAGCGGCGATGAATAGCAGGAACACCCCGTGACCGTGCAACCAGGGCCCAAGCCCAAGCCGCAGCAGAAGTGATAGACCAACCGCCGCGACGGCAAGCCAATAATGTGCTGCGGCGGATGACGGACCGAGGATTGCCTTTGTCACTCTCGCCAAGTGGCCGGTTTGGGGGGGAAGGCTCGCTGAGGACACCATGTTACGCGATGCGACTTTGCTTTTTCTGGTGCTTGCCGATGGGGCCGCAGCCACGCACAAGATCGAGCCGGATCAAAGCCTCCACCGAAGATGCGTGTCAATTGGCGTGGAACTGACAATCAAGCCTCGGAGGCCCTCAAGACGGGTAGGATCGACGACTTTCTGGTTTGGATTCACTTCATCAAGCCCATTTACGTTATCGAGCCGTTTGCATTCGGCCGGGCAGGAACACTGGTCCTGGTCGCAACCTCGGCACAACGTTGATATTGGCGACCCGAGCCCGACTTGCCATGGTCGGCGTGAGGAAACCCTCGATGGTTGCAGCTTGAGCGATCGCGGTGGAATGGCGCGGACGGTTTGCTCAAATCACCCCTTCGCCTCCGACTGCCCAAGCAACACTTGCTTGCGGCCGATGTTGACAAGCTCCCGGGAATAGAAGGGGCTGAGTTCCGTCGGTTAAGGTAGACGTTGCCAGGGCGCCACACAGAGATGCAGAACTTGGGAGGATCCTGCTCAGCGTGGCGTCGATCCCTCACGGCCCTTGAGGCTGAGGATATAGGCAATAACGTTGCGCATATCTCCTGGCGCCACGATGATGTTGGGCATTGTGGGATGCGAGGTTTGCATCCAGACCTGCAAGGCCGTCGCTGTGATCCCAGGTTGATCGGCCACTTTCCTGAAGCGCGGCGCTTGCGGCAGAGGCGACTTCTCCTCGGAGATGCCGTGGCAGGTCGCGCAGTAGGTGTGCGCATAGGTGAATCCCGCTTGCGGGTCGCCTGCCTCCTCCGTAGCCACGGCCGCAGCGGGAGCCGCAAAAGCGAGGCCGCCACTAAGCACTACCAACCACAATTGCTTCATCGCGAGCCTCCGTGCTTTGACAGCTCCGGCCATGGCGCTGCCGCAACCAAACAATTGAACAATAAGATGGCTACTTCGCTCTATCGAACTTGATGCTGGTCAAACTTCCGGAGCTCACGCGATCACCAGCACGATCAAGGTGAGGCATTCGCAAAGCTGGCTGGCTGCGCCGAGCACGTCTCCCGTCTGGCCGCCGAGGCGGGCTAGTGCCACACGGCCAAGCACGACGACAGTCACAACGGCGCTCAAGATCATGAGCAGCGCAACACCGAAGGACAGCAGCAGCCACGTTATGACGAAGGTCAGTCCGAGCGCAATCGCTGCAAGCCTTGCGGTCGGACTTCCAACCGATGCAGAGAGTCCGTCTCTTCGCGCCGGCGGCAGCGCGGTCATGATCAGGACCGCGCTCAAGCGGCTCGCAGCGTCGGCGGCGATCAGCGCCGCCGTCACGGCGCGAGGCCCGGCGATAATCGCGATGGCGGTCGCCCGTATGGCGAGAGAGAGCACGAGAGCGATGACACCATAGGTGCCGATCTGGTGATCGCGCATAATGGAAAGGCTCTGCTCTCTCGTGTTCCCCGCGAGGCCGTCGGCGAAATCGGCAAGCCCATCCTCGTGCATAGCGCCGGTGACGAGGATGACCGCGACAAGCGCGCAGAGGGCAGCAAGCGCGGGTGTGCCGGACAGCCAATGGGTGAACCAGTAAACCCCGCCACCGATGGCGCCGACCACCGCACCCACGATCGGATAGGCCCACACCGCCTCGGACGGCGCCGTCGCGCGTGGCAGCGACAGGCGATGCACTGGTAAGCGCGTGAGCAGCGCGAAGGCCACAGCGAGCTCGGCTAGCCTCTCGTGAAGCATGTCATTCGCGTTCATCGACGTGCGCCTCATCGAAGGTGGCCATCCCGAGGTGACAGGCAAGCGCGGCCCTGAGCACAGACACTGACAGCGCCGCGCCGGAGCCTTCGCCAAGCCTCATGTCGAGGTCGAGGATCGGCCTTAAGTTCAATTCTGCACAGAGCCCGCGATGCCCAGCTTCGGCGGAACAATGCGCCACATGGGCATGATCGAGAGCGCTTGGGTTCAGGCGCGCGAGCGGCGCCGCGGCCGCGGTGGCGACGAAGCCGTCGAGCACTACGGGGATGCGATCGCGGCGGGCGGCCAGCGTGGCGCCGAGAATAGCCGCAAGCTCGCGCCCGCCAAAGATCACGCTCGCCGCGAGGGCATCGGCGCAATGCGTTCGATGCCGCTCTAGGCCTAAGTCAATCGCCTCGCGCTTCCGCGCCATTCCTGCATCGTCGAGGCCAGTACCGCGCCCAGCCCAACGCGCGCCGCCGCCGCCAAGAAGCGCCGCCGCAAGAGCCGACGCCGCCGTGGTATTGCCGATCCCCATTTCGCCGAGGCAAACGAGATCGGCGTTTGCTGACACTGCTTCATAGCCGGCCGTCACCGCCTCGATGAACTCGGGCTCGGACATGGCCTGTCCTTGCGTGAAATCGGCGGTGGGTGCGTCGAGCTTGAGCGGGATAACGCGGAGGCTGGCGCCAACAATCTTACAGATCTGATTTATAGCCGCGCCGCCACGCTCGAAATTTGCCACCATTTGGGTGGTGACGGAGGCCGGGTAGGCGGAAACGCCACGCGCCACCACACCGTGATTTCCGGCGAAGACAAGGACTGAGACGTGATCGAGGCGCGGGGTTTCGCGCGCCTGCCAGCGCCCAAGCCACGCCACAAGCTCCTCTAGGCGCCCAAGACTTCCTCGCGGCTTGGTCAGGCGTGACTGGCGCTCGGCGATCGCCGTGGCGGCGCTGTCATCGCCTTGCGGAAGATCGTCGAGCAAGGCGCGGATGTCGGACAAACTAGCAATGCTGCTCATGCAAACTTAGCCAATTTCTGCTGGGCCTCTGGCGCCAGATCCTCCTCGCGGGCGATGGCGTGGAAGAAGGTGCCGGTCACATACCCGCGCCGTCCGCCGATCTGTCCAAGCGCTCTGCCCTCGGCGTC